>DAORCZ010000186.1:6616-10881 GCA_035345735.1 Pseudomonadota bacterium
TTGTCGGGCTTGATGTCGCGGTGGACCAGCCCGACCTGATGCGCGGCGTAGAGCGCAGCACAGCAGTCCGCCCCCACCTTCGTTGCTTCGGTCCAGTGTAGGGGGCCGCGCTCTTTGACGTAGCTCGCCGCTGACGTCGGATTGAGCAGTTCCATGACCATGTAGTAATGGTCACCTTCCTGCCCAATATCGTAGATGGCGATGATGTTTGGGTGATTGAGGCGGCCGGCGACCTGGGCCTCGGTGATGAAGCGCTCGATGGCCTTGGGATTTTCGGTCAGCGAGTCGGGCAGGAACTTGATGGCGACGCTGCGGCCGAGGATGATGTCCTCGCCTTCGTAAACGAGACCCATCCCGCCCTTGCCGATCACGGACTCGACGCGGTACTTGCCAAAGGTCTGCCCGATGCGAGGGTCGACCTTGCGCACCCACGAGGGCTCATGCTGCGGTGGCACATGGCCGCCGTCGGGGCCACTGGTCTCCGTGCGAATATTCGGCGGCGGAGTGCTGACCGCACTGCCACCGCTTGGCGAACGCACGCCAGGACCCGGCTCCTGGTCGCGCTCTCCACCACCGCCGCGACCAGCGCCTGAGGGCGGCGTGGTATTCACCGGGTCTGCCATCGTCACCATCATCGAAGAGTTGGGGGGCACCGGTCAAGGAGCCCGTGGGATGCGGTGGTTAGGCCCAGGCCATCCGGTCCGACGACCGCGCAGAGAGGGGCCGAAACCGCTGGTCGGTACCTAGCCAGCCGCAAAACTCGCTAGCTTCACGAAGCTACAAGGCCCCACACAAGTCCACAAGTGCCTACAGAAACCGCCACCGCGCCCATGGCTCTCGGTGCTTTTCGGGGCCGGGGTGAGAAATTGTGTCGAAGCGGGGGTTCTGGTATGGGCATGGGATGCGACTCGACAATCGCCGGTACTATGACGAGTTCTCCGTCAGCTATGAGCAGCACCGGCACGCCGGCTATCACGCCTTCATCGATGATCTAGAGAGCTCGTTGGTTCGCCGTTATGTGACGGCCAACTCCACTGTCCTTGAAGCCGGCTGCGGCACCGGGCTGGTCCTGGGTCGCATTGCGCCGCACGTCAAGCGGGCGATCGGCGTCGATTTATCGGGGGGAATGCTGCGGCAGGCGCACCAGCGCAAGCTGCAGGTCGTGCAGGGCTCGGTGACGGCGCTGCCCTTCGCCGATGCCTCCTTTGACATGGTCTGCTCGTTCAAAGTGCTAGCCCACGTCGAGCAAATCACGCTCGCGATGGCAGAGATGGGTCGAGTGCTCAGGCCAGGCGGATTCCTGTGCACCGAGTTCTACAACACGCGCTCGCTGCGCTATCTCATCAAGCGCCTGAAGCAGCCGACGCAGATCGGCAGCCACAACCCGACCATCGATGATGAATCGGTGTTCACTCGCTACGATTCGCTGGAGACCGTTCGTAGCTACCTGCCGCCCTCGCTACAGGTCGAGACGGTCTATGGCCTACGAGTGCTAACCCCGCTCCCTGCCCTGCATCGCCTGCCCATCTTGGCGCCGGTGCTGCAGTCGCTGGAGCGCACCGCAGCGGAGCTTCCCGGCCTGCGCGGGCTCGGCGGCTTCATGCTGGTCGTCGCGCGAAAGACGTCGGACTAGCGCAAAAGGAAGCCGGCATCAAAGATGCTGCCGATGACGCGCATCACTCGCCCGCGTAGTCCGTTAGGGTCGCCTGAGCGTCCCTCGTCGACCATGTAGACGGTGCTCCCCGGAGCGGTCACAGCCGAGCGCAGGCTATGGGCCACCGAGTCGGCCGACTGAGTGTCGGTCGTCTGCGGTCTGGCCTGCTGCTGGTAGGCCGATTGGCCGCTGCGCACGCCGAAGCTGACGACGTATCCATCCGCGGGAATCGCCCAGCGCTCGGGGTTACAGGGCACGTCGTTGGCGCCACAGAGCACCGGCTTCTGCGTCGGATCGAAGAGGACTCGCGGCAAGCGCAACACGAGATTGCCCAGCGCGTTTTCGTAGTGGATGCGTCGGACACCCGCTACTTCTGTGTGGTCACTCGGGAAACTGCAGAAACCCCCGCCGGTACACGGCATATCGGGAACGTACTTTTCGTCGCCTGCGCCGGTCAGTATGCACTGCGTACTGGGGGCGGTAAGCGCTCGGCTGCCGAATAGCTCATACTCTTTCTTGATCCACGGATCGCTGGTGGCGGCTGGCAGATAGTCCTTGCCAGCCTTCACGCCGATGGGTCCGAAGAACGGCAGGGAGACCGAGCCCGTGAGCTGCTGACAGCTAGGCTGAGCCAGAGCCTCCGGGCTGGGGCTTACGCGGTGTGAAATCCAGGCAGCGGGATCGCTTCCACTTGGGCAGCGTCGAGGATCAGCGGCAGCCAAGCTCTCCTGCGGGCCCAGGCGCAGACGCGGCTCAAACCAGCGGGCGGTTGCCGCCGACGTATCGCCGGGCAACGGCCGACGGCAGCGACCATCTGCCGCGCGCTGTAGCACGGTGTTGGCATCGCGACTGCCACTGGAGCTCGTCCGTACGACAAGGAACGAATCGCCGGCCCGAACCTCGTAGGGTGCGAGGTCTGGGAAGCAGGCCGCAATCAGGGCATCGGCTGCGGCGCCGATTGGGCGAAGGTCTTTGTCGACGTTATCGCCACGAATCAGCGGAGCACGGACGCAGCGGGCCCCCATCTTAGGCGCTCCCGCTGCGACTTCCTCGGTCTCATAGGGAGAATGAGCACAGACGTAGCCGACACCACAGTCGCGATGGTTACTGCACGAGAGCACGCAGGTCTTCTCACTGCCGCCACCGGTCTTCGAGGTCAGTCGGCATTTTGCAAAGACCTTGGTCTTGGCCGTGGCATCGTTCGCACGACCGGGACGCAGTACTGGGTTTTGGCAGATTGCCCCAAGAACTGAGCATGACTCCCGCTCGGCCTCAAACTCGGGCTCAGTGATCTCGCCCAAGCTCAGCCGATCGCCAACGTCGCCACCATTTAGACTGACCTGCTGCTCCGCCCGAGTAACGAGGTAGCGCCGCTGCCAGCTCGCCGGCCAGCTGACATCGCTAGAGGAATCGGCGAGAACAACCTGCGCTGCAGCCCGGCAGGCCATTGCTTGGTCGTTTGTCAGACACAGCCCGGGAGCCGTGCCCTGGCCTGCATCGCGCTGACAGTGCACGGTCGTGCCGAGGTAGGCGCAGTCAGCATCACTCTGGCAGCCACGCAAGCGCAGCTTGTCGCCATCTTCGACGCCATAGCTGCAGTAAAGACCGTTAAGGTCCGTCATGCTGCCATCGCTGAGCAGACGGCCGCTGTAGCGTGACAGGCTGGGCAGGACCCCCTCCCATTCTAGCGACCAAGTCTGCGATGTGACGTTGGCTGGGTCGGTAAAGTGCACCAAGCTGACTGGTCGGGAAAGCGGTTCCTGCGGCAGCATGTCTCCCGGGCTGGTTGGTGCGCTGTCCGCTTGGGACTGCAGAGCGACGTCGCAGACGGGATCAACTGGCAGGTAGTAGTAGGAAGCCGGGGCCGGCAGCAGCAGACGACGACGGGTCGCACCTTTATCGTCGGTGACTGTGCCAAAATAAGAGACCGCCGTGGCATCTACCCGAGTGGTGAAGATGGGTAGACCGACTCCATCGCTATCAGCCAACGGGATCGCGATGTCGGCGGTCCGTCGCGTTGGATCGACCTGAGCGCCGCGACCAAATGCGAGCCGGCGAACATTCATCAGGCGATCGATGGGTCGCAAGGAGATCGCCTGAGTATACGCAGGCAGGTTAATCAGCTCTGGGTTCGGCTGGGCCTGCGTCCGCGTGCTGAGCAGAGCGACGCGATGCAGCGCTCCGTGCTCAGGAAAGCAGGCGCGAAACGACGGCTGCGGACAGGAATCGGCGAGCTGCACCGCGGTAAGTAGGCCCGCCCCTCCGAGAATCCAGGCGTAGTCACCGACCCACTGAGCAGCGACGGTGGGGCGCCAGATTGCAGGGTCCGCGTCGGGCGCGAAGGGACACAAGGTTGGATCCCGAGTGTCGCAACTGGGCAGGTCGAGGTGGACGAAGCCAATGTCCTTGGCTAATCCCACCCCAGGCGGCACGATACCCGGCCCTATCGCCAAGGGATTGCGAGGCGTGAGGCGGTTGGGGAAGCAGCTCAAGCGACGCAGATTGCTCTCGTTCAGCTCGTCGGGCAGCACTCGTGCTGTATCGCCTGCGTGCTGTTGTAGATAGCGGGGATCGGGATTGGTCTCGCACTCGACCTCGCGGTCGAGATCGA
>DAORCZ010000187.1:0-10873 GCA_035345735.1 Pseudomonadota bacterium
TCGGGCGGCGTCGAAGGTCACATCGTCGATCAGTTCTCGATGGACGAGAGCAACAGCTACTTCCGCGTGGCCACGACGCTCAGTCGCCGCGTGCCCGACGCCAAGAATCCCAGCAACCGCTGGGGCCTGATCGAGACCAGTAACCGCATCTCGGTGCTGGGCGAAAACAGCGGCGCGCTGAACCTGATCGGCCAGACCGAAGAGCTGGCCAAGGGCGAGCGCATTTACAGCTCGCGCTTCGTCGGAGATCGCGGCTTTGTGGTGACCTTCCGGCAGGTCGATCCGCTGTTCACCTTCGATCTGTCGAGCCCAGCGCAGCCGCGCAAAGTGGGCGAGCTGAAGGTGCCGGGATTTTCGACGTACATCCATCCGCTCGACGCCAATCACCTGCTGACCATGGGCGTCTACGTGCCTGAGACGGGCACCGGTCCGCGCAACCTGCAGCTGCAGATCTTCGACGTCACCGACTTCGCCAATCCGAAGCAGACGTTTACGCAGCAGGTCGGCAGCGCCTACGGCTGGTCGGAAGCGACGTATGAGCACAAGGCGTTCAACTACTTCCCCGAGCGCAAGCTGCTGGCGATTCCGTTCTCGGACTACGTCTACTCGGCGACCAATCCCTGGGGCAGCTTTGTCAGCGAGATCCGCGTGTTCGGCGTCGATGCCACGACCGGCTTTAGCAGCCGCGGCGCCGTGTCGATGAAGGACGTGTACATGAGCGCCGGCACCCCCGAGTTCTACTACTGGTACAGCCCGTGGGTTCGTCGCAGTGTCATGGCCAGCGATGCCGGTCAGGACTACGTCTACGCGGTGTCGGATGCTGGCGTGCGCTCGGCCAACCTGGCCAGCCCGAGCACGGCGCTCTCGACGGTCATCTTCCCACGCGAAGCCATCAAGTAGCGGGGCGCTGCCCCCTTGCCCTCGCCCCCTCGTTCGGCCCGCCGCTTGGCTCGCCGCTACTTGCCGCGCACGAAGGCCGCGGTTAGCTCGCCTAGCTCTTCCCCCGCATCTTCCTGAATGAAGTGCCCAACGCCCGTGAGGATGCGATGGGCCTGCCCCGCAGCGCCGGGGATCTTGCGCTGCATGACGCGCTCGCTGCCACTCGTCATCGGATCGCTGTCGCCAAAGATCGTCAGGAACGGCCGCGAATACTGCGCCAAGGAATCCCAGGCGCGACGATTGGCTTCGCTCTCTGGATCATTCGGGCTCGTCGGAACCAGCAGCGGAAACTGCCGCGCACCGGCGGTAAACGAGTCATCGGGATACGGTGCATCGTAGGCCGCGGCCACGGCATCGCTCATCGGCCGCTGACAGAAGCGCTGCACGATGCGACCCGCGACAAACTGAGGAATGGTCTGCGAGAGCTGCTGCCAGCGCACAAAGGCCTCCGGCGGTGCGCGATCTCCCGTCGGCAGCGCGGTGTTGGCGGCGATCGCGCGAGCAAAGCGCGCAGGGTGCTCGGCGAGCAAGCGCAGCCCCAGCAGTCCTCCCCAGTCCTGGCACAGCAGCGTCAAGTCCGTCAGCTTCAGGGCATCGAGAAACCCCAGCAGCCAGCCGACGTGGCGACGGTAGGTGTAGTCGGTACGCTCGGCCGGCTTATCCGAGCGACCAAAGCCCGGCAGATCCGGGACGATGGCCCGCAGGCCCGCCGCGACCACTCGCCCCAGCACCGTGCGGTACAGATAGCTCCAGGTCGGCTCGCCGTGCAGCATCAGCACGATCGGCGCATCAGCCGGCCCCTCGTCGAGATAATGCATGCGCAGGGCCTGCCCATCGCCCGCGGCAACCTCGACATAGTGGGGCGCGAAAGGATAGTCGGGCAGCGCCGCGAAGCGCTCATCGGGGGTGCGAAGGATCTTCATGGTGGGCTCCAGCCTAGGCTGGCGTCAGCTAACTTCGGTGAGGTTTTCGCTGTCAACGTGGATGCGACTCCAGATCTGATCTTGCCTGCGCCGCTCTTCATGACGGCCGAAGCGCTCGAGCAGCTCGGCCGACTGCTGGTGGTGCGACTCGGCCAGCCGGCGATCATCGCCCCGCCGTCCCTGCAGGGCAGCGGCGAAGTGGGTGCGCGGTAGCTGCATCAGAAATCCACCGCGCTCGTGGGCCTCCAGGCTGCGACCGATGTGCGCTCGCGCTGCGCCGTGTTCGCCACGCAGTGATCGCACCTCGCTCAGAACTCGCTCAGCCACACCCCAGGAAAACAGCAGGCCGGCCGGCTCGCTGCTCGCCACCACGGCCTCGGCCAGCGCGAGCGCAGTGTCCAGGTCGCCCTGGTTTAGCGCCATGTCGGCATCGCCAGCGCGATACCAGTCATCGAGCATCAGCCGACCGCCCATCTCGCGCGCAATGCTCTCGCCGATGGCTCGGCTCTCTCTGGACTCAGGACCCAGCCCGAGGTGGCTCTGGGCCCAGGCGAAGCCGCTCCACGCCAGGCTCAGGTGCAGCTTGTCGCCGGTCTGCTTGGCATAGCCCAGCGCCTTGCCCAGATATTCCACGACAAGCCCCCAGTCCGAGCTGATGAGGTAGGTCGTCCCGGTCATGAGGTGCGATGCCGAAAGCAAGCTGGGCTGACCGATCTGATGGGCGCGTGCCACCGTCCGTCCCAGCTCGGTCACGCCCTCTTCGTAGCGGCCCAAGGCCAGCAGGCTCATGCCGTGATAACCGACGGCGCGAAACCACTCGAAGGGCTCGCCGACTCGCTCCAGTGGCCCGATCGACTGGGCCAGAAGCGGCTCGGCCTCGCGCGCGTTGCCTCGCACCAGCACCGCCGTCCCGATCAGGCTGGCCGGCAGAGCCAGCAGCTCTTCATCGCCCGACTCCTGCGCGGCGGGCAGCACTTGCCGGTAGTACTCCAGGGCCTGCCGCGTCTCGTTGCGATAGAAGTGGATGCGGCCGTGGAAGAAGTTCACGCGCGCCAAGCGCACGCGGTCTTCCAAGCTGGTCTCGCCCCCTTGCGCCAGGCGATCCAGCAGCGCGCGTGCCTCGGCGATGCGGCTAAAGTTCTGCTCGGCGGTATCGGCGACCAGCGTGGTGTAGATCTGCTGCAGCAGGATATCGACGGTGGCTCGCATCTGGCGTGGACTCGGCGCCAGCTTGTCCAGCGATACGCGGGCCGCCGCGTAGCGACGACGCGCCTCGGCGTATGAGCACAGACGGGTCGCGCCATTGCCAGCGAGCAGGTTGTAGGCAGCCGCCGCCTCGTGCTCGCCGGCCTCGAAAAAGTGATGGGCCAAAAGCGCGGCTTTCGACTCGCGCGCAGCGCCGGAATAGAGCGACTCAATCGCGCGGGCTGCACGCCCATGCAGGCTCCGCCGCTCGTCTTCCCCGACGCGCCGGAGCAGCGCTTCGCGCAGCTTGTCGTGCGCAAAACGCCAGTCACCGCGTTGCATCTCCAGCACCGCGGCGTTGGCGCAGTCGTGTAGCCAGGGCTCCAGGCTCAGCTCAGGCAGCATCTGCTGCAGCACATCGAGGTTCAGCTCGCGTCCCAAGATCGCCGCCGCCACCAGCGCGGGATGCGAAGCGGTGGGAACCCGATCGACGCGCCGCTGGGCGATTCGTTCGATACCACCCGTCAACAGTTGCGCGGGCAGCGCGCTGTCGCCCACGCGATCAAGCTGCCCCGATTGCTCAGCCAAGGCACGCACGACTTCGATGAGGAAAAAGACGTTGCCTTCGGTGTGCTGGCACAGGTAATCAACAAGGTCGGCGCGCTCCCCCCGCTCGCCCAGCATCGAGGCTGCAAGCTGCGCCACCGCCTCGCGCGGCAGCCGCTGCAGCTGCATGCTCCGCATCGCAGGCAGGCGCTGCGGCAAGCCCGGCATCTCATCATCGCGATAGTTCGCGACAATGAAGAGCGGCAGGCTCGGCGCAAGCTCGCTCAGGTGCTGCAAGAGCTCCAGGCTTTCCACGCTTGCCCACTGCAGGTCTTCGAGCAGGATCACCGTCGGGCGAGGCTGCAGGCGAACCACCGTTTCGATCGCCCGCCGCAGCCGGCCGGGACGCGCCGCCGCCGGGACCTTGGGGGCCTCAGGAATCGGCCGCCCCAGAAGCTCAGGCAGATCCGGCAGCAGCTCCCCTAGAATCGCCGCCTCCGCATCCGCCAAATCAACGCGCAGCACCAGCGCGCGCAGCGGGGCCAGCCACAGCTGATACGAGCCGCCCCCCTCGGTCACCGCCTGTCCCGTGACGACACACAGCTTGCCGACCAGGGCCCGCGTGCGCACCTCGGCGGTTAGCCGCGACTTGCCGACGCCGCTCTCCCCGCCCAGCAGGAAGGCGCTGCCCTGCCCGGTCGTGCATTGGCCCAGGTGACGCAGAAGCTCTCGCAGTTCGGCATCGCGCCCGACCAGCTCGGAGGCCTGCAGGAAGCTCTCGCGCGTCTCCGCCGTCTCGACCGGCAGGGCAATGCCCAGCGCCAGCGAGAGATCGCGCAGCACGGCCAGCGCGCTCTGGTATCGCGCCTCCGGCTTCTCAGCAAGCAGCTGAGCAACGATCGGCTGCAGCGGACCTTCGACGACGGGTGGCGGCCGCTCCTGGGTGACCGCCTGGACCTGATCCGGCATCAGCGTCGCGCCGGCTTCGGCCGGGGTCAGCGAGGTCGGCGACAGCGCGGCGCTCGTCATCAGCAGCGCCGCCAGCGCCTGGGTCTCGCTCTGAAACGGCCGCTTGCCCGTCAGGAGCTCAAACAGGATGACGCCGACCGAGTACAGATCGGATGCGACACTGGCCCCAGCGCCGTACCACAGCTCAGGGGCTAAGTACTCCAGCGTTCCGGCCACTTCCGTCGGGTTCTTCGCCTTGGTCGCCAGGCCAAAATCCATGACCTTGACCGTGTCCTGGACGCACAGGACGTTCGAGGGCTTGAGGTCGCGGTGGATGATGCCGCGACGGTGCATGTACGAAAGCGCCCGCAGCAGCTGAGCCACCAGGCCGACTTTTTCCGTCAGCGACTTGCCACGCGCTTCGTCGGTCAGTACGCGCGGCGCGGCCAGTAGCTCCATCGTGAAGTAGGCCCCCAGCTCGGAGTCGAAGCCGTAGTCGAGGACCTGGATGACGTTGGGGTGGTGCAGCGAAGACAGCGTCTCGAACTCGCGGGCTAGCGCCAAAAGCAGCTGGGCTCGCTCGTCGCTATCACCCGGGGTCGAGCCGCGCCTCTGCCGCCCCAGCATCTTGAGCGCGACGGTGCGCCCAGACAGCCGGTGCGTGGCCCGAAACACCGCCCCCATCCCCCCTTCGCCCAGCTGTTCGAAGACCAGATAATTGCGGTCGATTACCTGCGGGGCAGCCGCCATGCGCTCAGACTCCTGAGTCTCTATCTTACCCGGCATACCCCGCAGAGATCCGCACAATACCTGCCAGCCCCCCAAGCCCCCGCACCCGCAAGCCTACCGAGGGTGCAGCGCCCGGATTCCGCGCTCCCCAGACCGGCAGTCCCCCAAAACCAAGCCGACATTTCACGACTGTGACCCGCGGAGAGATCTCAAACCGAGCAATAAGTGTCTGAATTTATTTTGATTCTTCGCCCAGCGAAGAAAGCTATTGCCCGCATGTGGGACCTGCTCTTTCATTGTGCAACGCATGACGCTCAGCATTTCGCTCTAAGCGATATTCATCATGCGGCTGTGTGTAGTGCTTAGCAGGCTCTCCGCTGAGTGTGTTCCGCAAATAGCAGATAACTAAACAAGGAGTCTTCCGACATGATCTATTCCAAAATTACCAAGGCGATACTCTCCCCCATTGATGTCGAGATCGGTGGCAATCGTCCCTGGGATATTCAAGTTCACGACCCGCGCTTCTACCGCCGAGTCCTCCTCGAAGGGGCGCTCGGGCTGGGCGAGTCGTACATGGAGGGGATGTAAGCCACGGGGACGGCAAGCGCAGCAGTCGCGCGGACTTGCGCGAGCGATGGCCGCAAGCCCAGATCACGCGCTGGCTGTACCCGACGGGCGAGCGCGCAGCCCTGTGGATCAGCGGCTGGATCAGCGGCTGGATCAACGACGCTCCGCCAGCCTCGCTAGATTGGCGTCGCGCTTAGAACCGCAGCCGATCCAGCTCGCCCTCAAGAAAGTCGGGGGCGAGGTGCGCGTAAACCAGGGTCATCTCGATCGAGGCGTGGCCGAGGATCTTCTGCAGCGACAGGATGTTGCCGCCGGCCATGATGAAGTGAGAGGCGAAGCTGTGACGCAGGATGTGAAACGGATGCGCGACCTGGCGTAGGCCGGCTGCGTTCCAGACCCGAGGCAGCCCAAGCATGGCCTGGCCGCTTTTGGCACTGCCCCCCTTGCCGGCGGGCAGCACCACCCCCTCGGCAGACGGCGGGCACTCCGCCTGCCACGCTCGCAGCAGCGGGACGAGCAGCGCCGGCACGCGCAGATGGCGCGGCTTGTTGCCCTTGGGCGCCCGGCGATACGAACGCGCGACGGTCAGCCGACGCGTCTCCAGATCCAGATCGATCCAGCGCAGGCCCAGAAGCTCGCCCTTGCGCAGGCCGGTGTAGATCGCAAGCTGCACTGCAACCCGCAGCATGCGACCGGCAACGTCGCTCTCTGCCGCCCGCTCCACCTCATCAAGCAGACGGCGTAGCTCCTGTCGCGAGAGAAAGTCGAGACAGCTCTCGGCCGGCGGGCGCTCGACCCCAACGCAGGGATTCTTGGGCAGCAGCCCCTGTTTGACGCCCCACGAAAACACGGTGGCCAGGTAGTTCAGGCTCAGACGGGCCGTTCCGTCGGCATGCTGCCGGCGTAGCGCATCGCGAGCCCGTGAGATCTCGCTTGCCGTCACCGCGTCCGCTCGCCCGTTCAGCAGCGGCAGGATGCGGTTCAGCGCGATCCGCGCCGAGTAACGATAGCGCTCCAGATCCTTGATGCGAGGCCGGCTGTACTCGCGCAGGAAGCGCTCGGCGAGCTCCGCGACCGACAGTGGCTCGCCGCCGCGCTCCCCGACACCCGCCTCACCCCGCGCCCCCCGGGCCTCGATCTCAAGCAGCATGCGTCGCGCGTCGGCATACGAGGTCTGACGACTGGCGCGGGTGCGCCGCCGGCCGCCCTCATACCAGCGAATGGTGTAGCCCCCGTGCCGCCGGACAATGTCCCCCATCAGTCCCCCGGTCGTCGATCGTATCACGCGGCCCCCATCCCCAGACGATCCCATGACGATCCCATGAGGGATCGTCATTCTCCGTCGCAGTGCTACCTGCCGCACCTTTGGGCCGCAGCGCCGCGGCGGCAAGCGCTGATGATCGTTCTGGTTTTTCAGACTGCCTTGCGCACTACCACTACCGTAGGGTCCCCGGGCGTCCCGTCGCTGGATCCGCAGCGCTAGGTGGCAGCGATCCCATGGCGATCCCGGCCTGATCAACCGGGCATACCCCGCCCCCGCTCTGCGACGGCGATCGCCATAGGCGCCGACGCCACACGTAGGCCGGCGGCGGCCCCAAATCGGGTGCACATCGGGCGGCGAGCAGGACTGGATCAGCCCTGGATCAGCCCTGGATCCGGCACCGCTCAATCCCCCGGCTCCCCGTCGCCCATCCTGCGCTGGTCACACATGGAGGGGATGTGGGACTGCGCCGATCTGGAGGAGCTGGTCTATCGCTTTATTCGGGGTGGCGTCGAGCGGGTGGTGCAGCTACTGCCCAATGTGGTGGGCCTGAATCTGGTGGCCAATGTTCTCAATCGACAGACGAAGACCAAGTCATTGCGAGTAGCGCGCGAACATTACGATTTAGATAACGACTTATTTTTTAGTTTCCTTGGCAAATATCACAACTACAGCTGCGCTTATTATCGCGATACCGAAGATCTGGATGTCGCTCAGCTCCAGAAGATGAACCTGATCTGCGACAAGCTAGGCCTGACCGCGACCGACCGCGTCCTGGATGTCGGCGGCGGCTGGGCCGAGATCGCGCGGCACATGGCCACCCGTCACGGCTGCAAGGTCACCAGCATCAACATCTCGGAAGAGCAGATGCGCTTCTCGCGCGAGTTCTGTCGGGGCACCTCAGTCGATATCGTGCGCCGCGACTACCGCGACCTGGATGGCGAATACGACAAGATCGCGGTCATCGCCATGCTGTCGCACGTCGGCTACAAGAACTACCGCAGGATGTTCGAGACGCTGCACCGCCACCTCGTCCCGAACGGCATCGTGCTCGTCGAGACGGTCGGCGCCAATGTGTCGCTGGCGCACTGCAACCCCTGGCTCGACCGCTACATCTTCCCCGGCGCGCAGTTCCCCTCGATCAAGCAGATGGCCGAGGCGGTAGAGGGCCTGTTCGTCATCGAGGACATCCACAACTTCGGACCGTCCTACACCAAGACCCTGCGGGCCTGGAACGCGAACTTCCAGCGCAACTGGCCGACCATGGCCAAGCGCTACGACGAGCGCACTCGCCGCATGTTCGAGTTCTTCTTCCTCACCGTCGCCGCCTTCTTCCGCGCCCGCGACCACCAGAACTGGCACCTCGTCCTCAGCCGCCAAGGCGCCCCCATGCCGGCCTGCCGCGTCTCTTAGCAGGTGTTTACATATTAGGCTGCGAACGCCCTAGACAAGAACGAGCTGCACGGCTGGGGCCCTCCCCAAGCAAGCTTGGGGGCCCAGCTACCGCGGACTCCCATTTTCGCCGGGGCGTCGAAAATGAGAGATCCGCTGCGGCCCCAGCCTCCTGGGCTTCTTTTCGTCGGGGACGTCAAAAAGAAAGAGTCCGCTGCGGCCCCAGCCTTACGGATCTCTGGATGGGGGAGATGCCGAGGAGGCGATGGGCACTCGGTTAGTTGATGCGGCGGTAGATGCCGACGACGGTGCCGAGCAGGTTCACGGGCTTGAAGTCGCTCTTTTTGACTTCGATGGGCAGGAGGCGGCTGTTGGCGGGCTTGAAGACGATGCGGTCGCGTTCCGGATAGAAGTACTTCACCGTCGCTTCGTCGTTGATCATGGCGACGACGATGTCGCCGGGGCGGGCCACCGACTGCTTCTTCACAAACAGATAGTCGCCGTCGTGGATGCCGGCCTCGATCATCGAGTCGCCCTTCACGCGCAGGGCAAACACGTCGCGGTGATTGCCCAAAAAGAAGCGGTCGACCTGCACCGTGTCCTCGCGCTGCTCGATGGCCAGGATCGGCTGGCCGGCGGCAACGCGACCAAGCAGCGGCACCTCGACGACGTCTTGTGACAGGGCGGCTGCCGCCGTCACCATCGCCTGCCCCGCGGCTCGCCGCAGCCCACCATCGCGGTCATCGGTCTCGGGCCCGGTGGCCCCGACGGACGGTTCCTTGACCCGCAGCGCCCGCGATTTCAGATCGTGCCGTTCGAGATAGCCCTTCTTCTCCAGCGCGCGCAGGTGATCGTTGACGCCGTTCGTCGAGCGAATCTGCATGTGCTGACCGATCTCGCGCAGCGTCGGGGGATAGCCGCGGCTGTGGATCGACTGCGAGATGTACTGCAGCACCTGCCGCTGCCGATCGGTGAGACGGTCGCCTCGGCCCTCCCCCTCATCGTCAACGGCCCCCGCCACACCGACCGCCGGTCGCTTGCGGATCGCGCCCCCGCCATCGCTGGCTGCCGCGGTTCGCGGGGGGCGGCCCAGGCTGCCGGTAGCGCTGCGGCCCTTGCCGCGCCCAGCGCTGCCGCCCGAGCTGCCGCCCGAGCTGGATGTGTGTCCGTTTTTTCCGTCGCTGTGTCTCATGATCGACCTCGTCTGCCCGAGGGAAATCGCGCGTGCCCCGGGCCCATGGGGGGACTGAACTTTTGGCAGCCTACTGAACGGGCGGTCCCCTGTCAAACCCCGGATGAACAGAAGCGCAGCCTCCTAAACCGCGTAGTCCCGCAGAGCGAGGCTAAGCCCACGAGTTCCCACGCGATTTTTCGACCGCCCCGCAACCGGCAGGTTTACGCTATTGCGAATGCGAGGCTGCGAGATCGAGACGCTAGGTCCCCAGCGTATGCCAGTGAGTCGTGCGGTCCGGGGGCTGGCCCCGATGCGGCGGGTGTGGCGATGATCGGGGTGCTGCTGGGCCTGCTGTGGCTGGGGCCGCTGGCCGTCGACGTTGCGCTGCCCCGACCCAGCGAACTCACGGCCGTCGCGGCGGACCCCGTCGAGCTTGAGCGACTGTCAGCCCGCCTGGGCGGAAGCCGCCTGCTGCAGCTGTGGAGCGATAGCGTAGCCCGCGGCCAGAGTCGGCCCGCGACGCTGCTCTTGCGTGGTCTGGGCCTGATAGCGGCGCAGCACCCCGAGCGCACCTGTCAGCTGCTGCCGCTGTTTCTAGAGACCGTGGTGCGTCTGCAAACGACGCGCAAGCTCGACGAGGCAACGACGCGGGGCATCGCCGACACGCTGTCGAAGATGGGCGACAGCATTGCGCAGGCCCACTTTGCCGGTGAGTTCTTCGGCCCACCGCTGTCCGCCGATCTGGTGACCGAGCTCGCCGAGCTCTCGCGGCGCCTGCTGGGGTGGGCCTACGATGCCAGCCTGCCTTTGGCCTGGCGCGAGGCGGCCCTGGGGGCGCTGTCCAGCCTGCCACCGACGGTGTGGGCTCCGCTGGCGCCCAAGCTGGCCAGCCTGGCGCAAGCGGCCGATGCGGCGGCGCTGCAGCGACCCAGCTTGGCCGCGCTCGCAGTGCTGGCCGTCCATGATTTGAGCCCGCTCTTGCCCGATCTGGTGCTGCACAGCGACGATCCCAGCCTAGCGAGCAACGGCGCTGGTGAGCTGTGCCTCTTGCTGCCGCCCCCGCCACGCCGCACGCCGACTGCGCCGCTCCCGTCGGCGCTGCCGCCCCCCTTGGCTAGCCGGGTGCGGGCTCTGGCGGCCCTCGATTCGCCGCCCCCGGCCCGTCAGCGCCTGGGCGAGTGCCTACGTCTGCTCGGCACACCGCAGGAT
>DAORCZ010000188.1:0-10855 GCA_035345735.1 Pseudomonadota bacterium
ATCCACGCCGCGCCGGTCGATAAGACGCTGCGGCAAGAGTTCGTGGAGATCGTGAGCGTAAGTGGCACGGCGCTCGATCTGTCGGGCTGGCGGATTACGGGCGGCATCAGCTACACGTTTCCGGCCGGGACCAGCCTTTCGCCGGGGGCGATGCTGGTGGTGGCGCAGGACCCGACCGTGCTGGCTGCCAAGTTCGCGGGCGTGGCGGCGCTGGGGCCGTATAGCGGTCGGCTGTCGACCAGCGGCGACAATATCGTGCTGCGCGATGAGCTGGGCCGGCGTCGCGACGAAGTGGAGTACATCCGCGGCTTCCCCTGGCCGACTACGGGCGGGGATACGGGCTACTCGATTGAGCTCATCCACACGAGCCTCGATGGGCGGCTGGGCGGTAGCTGGCGACTGTCGGCACCGACGGCCAGCACGCCCCCCAAGATGGGCCCCACGCCGGGGGCGCGCAATGTCACGGCGGTCGATAATCCGCCGCCGGTGATCACGGCGGTGAAGCACCAGCCGACCTCGCCGCGCAGTGGCGATCCGGTGACCCTCAGCGTTGATCTCAGCGACCCCGACGGCATCAGCGAGGTGAAGCTGGAGTACCAGATCGTCGATCCCGGGAGCTACGTCCGCTTAACCGATGCCGCCTACAACATGGGCTGGGTCAGCGTGGCGATGCGCGACGATGGACAGGGCGGCGACGTCAAGGCCAACGACGGCACTTACTCGGTGACGCTCGACGGCAGCCTGGCCAAGCACCGGCGGCTTATGCGCTATCGCATCACCGCGACCGATGGCCAGGCGCAGAGCCTGCGCGTGCCGTATGCCGACGACCCGCAGCCGAACTTTGCCTACTTCGTCTACGACGGGGTGCCGGCCTGGCGCGGGGCCAGCCAGCCGGGGACGACGCCGGTGCAAGACTTCGGCCCCGATGTCTTAAACCGCCTGCCGATTCATCACCTGATCGCGCAGGAGATCGACGTCACCAACAGCCAGTACGTCAGCACCTACGAGAGCGCCCACTTCTACGGCACGCTGGTCGAGGGCGGCCGCGTCTACGACCACATCGAGTTTGAAAATCGCGGCGAGTTTTCGACGTACCAGTCGGGCAAGAACAAGTGGCGCTTCCACTTCCAGCGCGGGCATGAGTTCGTCGGTCGCGATGACTTTGGGCGGGCCCGCAAGGCCGCGCTGCGCACCATGAACCTGTCGGCCTGCGCGACGCCCTGGGTGCCCACCAACCGCGGCATGGCCTGTCTGGACGAGAGCGTTGCGTTTCGGCTGTATGAGCTGGCCGGCGTGCCGTCGCCGCACATGAACTACCTGCAGCTTCGCGTCATCGACGAAGCGGAAGAGCAGAATGCCACCGACCAGTACCGCGGCGATCTGTGGGGTCTTTACGGCACGATCGAGCAGACCGATGGCGCGTTCCTTGACGAGCGCGACCTGCCGGATGGCAATGTCTACAAGATCGAAAACGGGCTGGGCGACAAGCGCAACCAAGGTCCGCTGCCGCCGACCACCAGCGCTGACTACGACACGTTTAGAAACGGTTTCAACAGCGCCCAGCCGATTACCTGGTGGCGCAGCAATCTCGATCTATTGGGCTACTACTCGTTCCGCTCCATCGATCGCATCGTCAACAACATGGACCTGCGCGACGGCTGGAACCACTGCCAGTACCACAACCCGGTGACCAACCTGTGGACGCCGATGCCCTGGGATCTGGACATGCTGTACATGCCGGTGACGCACTGGTCGGGCGTGCTGAACCTGCAGAACTCGATCATGCAGCACGCCGAGCTTTACACCGAGTATCGCAACCGCGGGCGCGAGCTACAGGACCTGCTCTTGACCAACGATCAGCTGGGGGCGCTGGTCGATGAGCAGGCGTTCTTCGTCGGTACGCCGGCGATTGGCGGCACGATGAACGTGTCGCAGATGGACCAGGCGATGTGGAACTACCACCCGCGGACCACCTCGCCGCATCGCGGGGCGTTCTACAAGAGCCCGTCGTCCACCACCTTCCGCGGCGGTACGGTGACGCGCTCGCTGGTCTCGCCGGATCACGCCGGCATGGTGCGCTGGCTCAAGGATTTCACGCTGACCGGCTACGGCGCAAACTTCCTAAACAGCGAGGTCACCGACGCGGCGATCCCCAACACGCCGACCATCAGCTATGCCGGTGCGCCCGGCTATCCGGCCGACGGCATCGTGCTGAAGACAAGTGCCTTTGCCGATCCGCAGGGCAGCAACACCTTCGGCGGCATGCAGTGGCGAGTCGCTGAGATCACGCCGGCCAGCACCGCACCCGATGGCAAGACGCCGCGCGTCTTCGAGGTCAACGCCGCCTGGCAGAGCCCGATCCTCAGCAGCTATTCCGACAGCATCACTGTGCCGATTGAAGCGCTGCGAGTCGGCGCTGTGCATCGCGCCCGGGTGCGCATGATCGACAACACTGGCCGGGCCAGCCGCTGGTCGGCCCCGCTGGAATTTATCGTCGCTGCGCCGAGTACGCCGCCGGCGCAGATCGCTGCCTTGCGCATCACCGAAGTCCACTATCACCCGCGCAGCGATCGCCATGAAGAGTTCATCGAGATCGCGAACCTCAGCGATAGCCCCGTCGATCTGCGCAACGTCGCCCTGACGAACGGTGTGCGCTTCCGCTTTGCTGAAGGCAGCGTGCAGCTTCTTCCCGCTGGGGGGCGCATCGTCGTGGTCGAAAACATCGACGACTTCCGGGCGCGCTACGGCAACGACGTGATTGTCGCCGGTCAGTATCGCGACAAGCTGTCGAACGGCGGCGAGCGCATTGCCCTGACCTTCGGCCAGAACCTGACCATCCAAGACTTCGCCTACAGCGATGCTTGGCAGGTGCGCACCGATGGCGGAGGGCACTCGCTGGAGATCATCGATCCGCGCGGGCCGACGAGCAGTTGGAGCACGCCCGCCGCTTGGCGCGAGAGCCCTGAGTACCTCGGTTCACCGGGGCGCTAGCCGCCCCCGCCAGCCCGCCGGCCCCCGCCCGGTGCGCCGCCGGCTTGGCCCAGTGCTTGCCCGCAGCGACGGATTCGTGGCATTGTAGAAGACTTCACATGTCGACGCGCTCTACCTCCCGCTCTACCTCCAGTGATCAATCCTTCCCTGTGCGTTCTTCGATTTGGCAGCGGCTGCGGCGGGGGTGGTTGCCGCTCTCGCTGCTTGGGCTGCTGCTGGCCGGCGGGGCGCGGGCCGAGCTGCCCTCGGCGGCGCACATCTGGGTGCTGGCGGTAAACGGTGGGCTGACGATCGGCGATGCCAACACGCTGCGCTTCATGGCCCAGGGGCCGGTGGCGGGGGCGCTGGCCGTGTCGGGCAATCGCAAGCGGGTCTTCGGCCTGGACAACGCGACGGGGCGACTGTTCGAGATCCACACCAAGACACTGGCCGTGACGCCGCTTCTGGAGCTGAAAGAAGTGCAGAGCGGCCTGTGCGCCAACCCCGACGGCAGCCGCATCCTGATCTATTCGAACAGCAAAAAGACGCTGCGCCTGCTGGATACGGTCAGCAAGGCTGTGCAGCCGGTGGCCAGCGATGTGATGCGCATCAAGAGCTGTCACTTCAGCCTGGATGGCCAGATCGCGTATGTCCTGCCGACGGTCGCGGACGATCTGCTTACCGTCGATATCAAGAGCGGCAAGGTCGCCGGCAAGCTGTCCATCGCCACGCCGCCGAGTCGAGTGCAAGACTTCGCCATCCACCCGAACCCTGCCAAGAAACTGGCCCTGGTTGCCGACGGCACGCGGGTGCTTTTCCTGGACACCACGACGCACAAGCCGCAGGGCCCCGATCTGTCGCTGGGCGCGCCGGTTCGCAGCATCGCCTTTCACCCCAACGGCAACCAGTTCTTCGCACTCGGCGACGACAAGATCTACTTCGTCGACCTACAGACGCGGAAGATTCAAAAGAGCATCGAGCTGGCGCCGGGCGGCACCTTCCGCGTGCTGGCTGTCGATGGCCAGGGCAAGCGGCTATACGCCAGCGGCAATCACGAGATCAATGACGGGCTCGGCGCGGTGATCAACGGGCAGGGCAAAGAGTTCGTCCTCATCGACGTCGATACCGGCAAGAAGACCTACCAGCACTACTCGCCGGTCGAGAGCGTGCAGTATCTGGTCTCGCCCTAGCCGCGGCCGGAACTGCGACTAGGTGAGCGGTCCCATCCGCTTCTCGCCGTGCTCGTAGACCACGTGAGCGCGGCCGACGAGTAGCGGATCGACCCTGCCGATCAGGTCGAGCGACTTGTTCTCGTAGGCCAGCTTTTGCAGGACGTAGCGCATTGCGTTGATGCGAGCGCGCTTCTTGCAGTCGCTCTTGATGACCGTCCAGGGCGAGTCGGCGGTGTCGGTGTGGAAGAACATCGCCTCCTTGGCCTTGGTGTAGTCCTCCCACTTGTCCAGTGAGGCGCGATCGATGGGGCTCAGCTTCCACTGCTTGAGTGGATGTGCCTCGCGCTCCTTGAAGCGACGGCGCTGCTCCTTGCGACTGACCGAGAACCAGAACTTGATCAGGTGCAGCCCGCTGCGCACCAAGTGACGCTCGAACTCAGGCGCTTGGCGCATGAACTCTTCGTACTCGGCTTCATTGCAGAAGCCCATGACGCGCTCGACGCCGGCCCGGTTGTACCAAGAGCGATCGAACAGCACGATCTCGCCGCGGGTGGGCAGGTGCTCGATGTAGCGCTGGAAGTACCACTGACCGCGCTCCTGATCGGTCGGCTTTTCGAGGGCGACGACGCGGGCACCACGAGGATTGAGGTGCTCCATGAAGCGCTTGATCGTGCCCCCCTTGCCAGCCGCATCGCGTCCTTCAAACAAGATGACGACGCGCTGACCCGTCTCTTTGACCCAGGCTTGGAGCTTCAGAAGCTCGACCTGCAGGCGGTACTTCTGCGCTTCGTAGTTCTTGCGCAGCATCAGGTGCTTGTAGGGATAGCCGCCCTGCCGCCAGTCGTCGGCCAGCTCTTCATCGGGATTGATGCCCGCGGCTTTGAGCGCGCCGCGTTCGGACTTCAGCATGGCGCGGCGCAGCATGGCGGCGTCGTCGGCCGATACCCCAGCCAAGATCGACTCCAGTGCGCTCGCCAGGCTGGGCAGGTTGCCTGCGCTGTGGGTCAGCACATCGCGCAGCGCTTCTTCCATGCTGCGTCGCTTGCCCTCGGTGCTTTGGTGCACTTGATGCTGCTCGATGCGGCCGGGCTCTAGGCTGGGCACGACATCGCCTGCCTCGACCCGTCGCGCGGTACGTCCGCTGGCGAGCGAGCCAGCAGGCGGCGCACCGCCCGCAAAATTCTTGGCGTCGTTACGAGGTTTAGAGCGCATACGCCGAGCCGTCCTACGCGATGCCATCGCAGATCTCCGAAAGAGGTTGCCGGTTGCCTGCTCAGCCTCTCACATTGCGGGCCCACGCCACAACGTGAGCGGCGACGTCAGGCCGCCTGCGGCTGCGATTTTGTGGCTGCGAATTTTTTGCGGGGAGCGAAAGGGATCGAGCGGGGGGATCGAGCGGGGGGAAGGACTACGCCGCGCTCATGGCTTTGAGCGTCGTCGTGTGGCTCTCGATCTCGGCGAGGCGGGCTTCTAGCTCGCTGATGCGGGCGCGGTTTTCAGCGACGACTTCCGGCTTGGCGCGCACGACGAAGTCGGGGTTTGCCAGGCGGCCACGCAGCGAGTCGCGCTCTTTTTCCGCCTTCTGCGCTTCCTTGCCCAGACGCACGAGCTCGGCCGGGATATCGAGCAGCGCCGCGGCGTTGAGCAGAAGCGCCGTCAGGCCGGGCTGCACCTGCGGGATGGTGCCGCGCGTGTTCTCGTACTCGCCCACGACGTCGGTGACGCGGCAGCGGGTGAGCTGCTCGATCAGGCCGCGCTCGGCCGTCAGCACGGCGCGCGTGCCGGCTTCGCTGCTCTTCAGCACGAACTCGACGTTGCCATCGGACTTCAGCTGATACTGCGACTTCAGCGTGCGGATCGCAGATACCGCCGACTGCACCATCGCCATATCGCGCTCGGCATCGGCGTCCTTGAGCGCGTCATCCGCCGAGGGATACAGCGTGATCATGCAGCTGGCCGGTGCGCCCGGGAAGCGCGGCAGCTTCAGCCATAGCTCCTCAGTGATAAACGGAATGATCGGGTGCAGGAGGCGCAGGCTGGTCTCCAGCGCAAGCTGCAGCGTGCCCAGCGCCGCGCGACGCCGCTTGGGATCGGCGGACTCGCCAAGGTGCGGCTTGCACATCTCGATGTACCAGTCGCATAGCTCGTTCCAGAAGAAGTGGTACAGGGCCTGCGCCCCGTCGGCGAAACGATACTCGCTCCACGCCTGATCGACTTCGTCAGTGATGCGCTGCAGGCGCGACAGGATGTAGCGATCGGCGAGCGACAGCTCGATCGGCGTCAGCGGAATCGACAGCTCATCATCGATGGCGCCGCGGCTGGCCAGGAGCGCATTGCGGAAGCCCTGCAGCCCTTCGGTGTCGCCTTCTTCGGCGTGCATCAGGAAGAAGCGCACCGCCGACCAGATCTTGTTGAGGAAGTGGCGGTAGCCTTCGACACGCGGCACCGACAGGCGGATGTTGCGCCCCTGCGCGCCCATCACCAGGAGGAAGAAGCGCAGCGCATCCGCGCCCTGCTTCGGGAAGCCCTGGCCATAGGCAGAAGCGGCGCTGGGGAAGGCTTTTTTGAACTTGCTGAACGCTTCTTGCAGATCTTTTTGCGCCGTCGGCTTGCTCTTATCGACCCCCAGCACGGTCTCGATATCGGCGCCGTGCACCAGGTGCAGCGGGTCGAGGACATTGCCACGCACCTTCGACATCTTTTCGCCGTTTTCATCGACGACGAGCGCGTGCAGAAGGACAACGCGGAACGGCACTTTGTTCATAAAGTGCAGGCCCATCATCATCATGCGCGCCACCCAGAAGAACAGGATGTCGTGCCCGGTCTCCATGACCGAGGTGGGATAGAACGTGCGCAGGTCGCGGGTCTGTTCCGGCCAGCCCAGCGTCGAAAACGGCCACAGCGCCGAGCTAAACCAGGTGTCGAGCACATCACCGTCTTGCACGAGGTCCGTGCGTCCCGCCTTGGCGAAGGCTTCTTCGGCGGTGCGGGCGACAAAGACCTGCTGCTCTTCGCCGTCTTTGGCCGGTGTGTACCAGGCGGGAATGCGATGGCCCCACCACAGCTGACGGCTGATGCACCAGTCGCGGATGTTGCGCATCCAGCGGAAGTAGTCGTCGGTGTAGTGCTCGGGGACGAAGCGCGTGCGACCCTGCTCGACGGCTTCGATGGCCGGCTTGGCCAGCGGCTCGGTGCGCACGAACCACTGCAGGCTCAGCATCGGCTCGACCACGGTGTCGCAGCGCTGGCAGCGGCCGAGGTTCAGCTTGTGCGGCTTTTCCTCGACGAGGAAGCCGCCTTCCTGTAGCGCTTCCAGCACGGCCTTGCGCGCCTCGGCGATCGTCTGTCCGCGGAAAGCGGCCGGCGCGTTGTCGTTCAGGCGGCCGGCAAAGTCGAACACTGCGATCTGCGGCAGGCTGTGCCGCTGACCGGTCTCGAAGTCGGAAAAATCGTGGCCCGGCGTTACCTTCACGGCGCCGGTACCAAACTCCATCGACACCAGAATTCCGTCGCCGATGATCGGGATGGTGCGATCGCACAGCGGTAGCTGAAGCTGCTTGCCAATCAGGTGCTTGAAGCGATCGTCGTCGGGGTGCACGGCAACCGCGGTATCGCCGAGCAGCGTCTCGGGCCGCGTCGTCGCTACCACCAGCCGCTCGCCACTTGTCGACCCGACCACGGGATAGGCGATGTGCCACAGCTTGCCATCGGTCTCGCTGGCTTCGACTTCCAGATCCGACAGCGCGGTGGCGCAGCGAACGCACCAGTTGATCAGGCGCTGGGCGCGATAGATCAGGCCATCTTCGTGCAGGCGCACAAAGGCCTCGGTGACGGCCTTCGACAGCCCTTCGTCCATGGTGAAGCGGTTGCGCTGCCAGTCGAGGCTGAAGCCGAGCACGCGAAGCTGCTCGGTGATGCGACCGCCGTACTTTTCTTTCCAGCTCCAGACGCGCTTGACGAAGGCTTCGCGGCCCAGGTCGTGACGGGTCTTGCCCTCTTCTTTGGCGAGCTGACGCTCGACGACAAGCTGCGTCGCGATGCCCGCGTGATCGGTGCCGGGCAGCCACAGCGCGTTATAGCCCTGCATGCGCCGCCAGCGCGTGATCACGTCCTGCACGACGTACATCGCGTGGCCCATGTGCAGCGAGCCGGTGACGTTGGGCGGCGGGATGACGATGGTAAACGGGGTCTTGGGCGTGGTCGCGTTGGCGTGGAAATAGCCCTGCTGTTCCCAGTGCTGATACCACTTGCTCTCGACCTCTTGCGGGTCGTAGGCCTTGGCCAAGTTCGGGTCTTTCATAGCGCGCGTTCCGTCGGAGTTTCGGGGGGTAGAAGCCGGCTTCTTACCACATCCACTCGCCAGCCTTTGGATGATTTGAGGATCATTTCTGGCGAAGATTTCTCGGGAAGATTTCTGGCGAATCGGCGCGCGAAGATCGAGTAAAGTGGCGCCGCATGTCGAGCACTGGTTCTCCTCCAACTGTCAAACCTCCCCACAAGAACAAGTCCACCGCCGGCGGTCCGGCATTCACCGGCCAGGCGGCCGATGAGTCCGCCGACTTCGCCGCGATGCTCGCCGAGTTTGAAGGCACGAGCAAAGGCGGGGACAAGGCCGCGGGCCGCGGTCGCTCCCAGACTCCCCGCATCTCCGTCGGGCAAGAGGTCAAGGGTCGCGTCCTTTCGATGAGCCGCGAGTCGGTCTTTATCGATCTCGGCGGCAAGGATGACGGCATCCTGACGCTGGACGATGTCCGCGGCCCGGATGGCGAGGTCACGGTGCACGTCGGCGATGAGATCGTCGCTCGCGTCGTCGAGATCGACGGCCGCTCGGGCGGCATCATCCTGCGCCGCATGCTCGGTCGCGCCGATGCCAAGGGCACGCAGGAGCTGCGCCAGGCCTTCGAGATCGGCCTGCCGATCGAGGGCCTGGTCTCCGGCGTCGTCAAAGGAGGCGTCGAGGTCCAGGTGGCGGGGGCTCGCGCCTTCTGTCCGATCTCGCAGCTTGAACTGCGGCACGTCGAAGACGCGGCGATCTTTGTCGGTCAGAAGCTGCGCTTCAAGATCACGCGCTTTGAAGAGGGTCGCAGCCTGAACCTCGTCCTGTCGCGCCGCACGCTGCTGGAAGCCGAAGCGCAGGAGCGCGCCGCCGAAGTGCGCAAGAAGCTGGCGGTCGGCGTGGTGCTGCGCGGTAAGGTCTCGGCGCTGAAGGACTACGGCGCGTTCGTCGACCTCGGTGGCATCGAGGGCATGCTGCACGTCAGCGAGCTGTCGTTTCAGCGCGCGCGGCATCCCAAAGATGTCCTGTCGGTGGGCCAGGACATTGAAGTCCAGGTCATCAAGCTCGAAGCCGGCGAGGGCAAAAAAGGCGAGCGCATCTCGCTGTCGCTCAAGTCGCTGGCCAAGGACCCGTGGAGCGAGGTCGAGAGCGACTTCCCGCTGGGCAGTCAGCACAGCGGCACGGTGATGCGCTGCGAAGACTTCGGCGCCTTCATCGAGATCGCGCCCGGCGTCGAGGGGCTGTTGCACATCAGCGAGCTGGCCGATGCGCAAGGCAAGGGCGGCAAGCTGCGCCACGCCAAGGACGCGGTCAGCCCGGGCGAAAAGATCGACGTCGTGGTCAAGCTCATCGATCGCGACAAGCGTCGCATGGCGCTGGAGCTGGCTTCGACGAGCAATGCTCGCCGCGAAGAGCGGGCCGCGATTGCCAGCGTTGCGCAGCAGTCCTCGGCCCCGCAGCGCTTTGGCACCTTCGGCGATCTGCTCGCCGCACGCCTCAACGCCGCCAAAGCCAACAAGAAGTAAGTATCTCTCCTCGTTCTCTCCCGCCGGGAGAGGATTTCTCCGTATTCACATCCCCAGCAGTCCAAGGAGGCCTTCGTGTCCCAGTCGCTTCGTCTATCGATCGTGCTGTCGGGCGCCGTGTTCGCGGTGTCGGGCTTTGTCTATGAGTCGGCCGCGTCGGCGCAGCAGCTTGATCTGCCGCGTCCCAGCCCCAATGCCAAGGTCAGCCAGACGGTCGGGCTCACCGAAGTCAGCGTCGATTACAGCAGCCCGGCGGTGAAGGGTCGCAAGGTGTTCGGGGGCCTGCTGCCGTACGGTCAGCTGTGGCGCACGGGGGCCAACGGCGCGACCAAGATCACGTTCAGCAAAGACGTGATGGTGGCCGATAAGCCAGTGCCGGCTGGCACCTATGCCCTGTTCTCGATCCCGACGGCGACGAGCTTCACGGTGATCCTCAACAAGAACCCGAACCAGGGCGGCACGGATCAGTACAAGCAGGATCTCGATCAGCTTCGCTTCGAAGCCAAGCCGCAGCCGATTCCGGCCCGCGAGCGCCTGACCTTCCTGTTTAACAACACGACCGAGAGCACGACCTCGCTGGATCTGGAGTGGGAAAAGGTCCGCATCTCGATCCCGATCAAGGCGGGCACCGATGCGCAGGTGGCGGCGGGCATCAAGGCGCTAGAGACCAACGCCTGGCGGCCGTGGAACAACGCGGCGCGCTATCTCTTGGAGAGCAAGAAGGATCTCGATCAGGCGATGACGCTGATCGATCGCTCGATCGCGATGAAGGAAGACTGGTTCAACGTGTGGACGAAGGCGCAGATCGTCGCGGCCAAGGGCAAGGCGGCCGATGCCTGCCCGCTGGCGCAGAAGGCGCAGGGCCTGGGCGAGAAGTCCGATTCGTTCTTCTTCGCCGCGGAAGTGAAGAA
>DAORCZ010000189.1:0-10840 GCA_035345735.1 Pseudomonadota bacterium
GATCGGGCGGATATCGGTCGCCATACGGCCGTCCCAGCATCTCGTCCGCCGACCAGCCAAACAGCTGGGTGGCGGCAGTGTTCCAGTACGTGACGATCCCATGGGCATCGGTCAAGATCACGGCATCGCGAATGCTGCTGAGGATCAGATCACTCAGCGCACCGCTCAGCCCAGCTTGGGAATCCCCCTTTTCGCTCGGAATGTCGGCGCTCCATCCCATGACTCGACTCTGCCTTGTGTCTGAAGGACCGCGCCCCGCCCCAGGGGCATCCCCGTCAAGCGCAGCGGCCAGCCGGCAAGACGGCGTGAATCATTGGTGCCTAAGAATAATTTTATCAAGATTAAAGTGCTGTAACGGGTATATCGTCTCGGCTGGATAAAAATCCGAAAATCCCCTATCCCGACTTACGAGGGTCACCGAGTGTCTCCTCTCGGGAAGTTGAGGTCTGGATGCCCTTGTCCGAAAAGGTGCGCATTTTATGCGTTAATTTAATCGTTTAATTTTATTGTGTCAGTCTGTGCAGTCTTGGCGGCGTATCGCGCTGGGAATTCCCAAGGCTGAGGGCGGGCTGAAGCTCCCCCCGCCGGGGGCATCTAAAGTGGGGGGAGGGGGTGTGCGGTAGGACGGCGGGTGGGATACGGTGAGTTGGGGCGGGAAGGGGGTCGGTTCGTACGATTCCGATCCGTCTCGCAGATCGGTCTACCCCAGCTGGGGATCGACCGCACGCGGACGGACGCGCAGGATGAGCGGACCCAGCGATTCGATCTCGCAGAGCAGCTTGAGGGCTTCCTCGAAAGCGGTCTGGACGTAGGCGCGCACATCCCCCGAGACGCCTTCCTGCACCGGACGACCGCGCAGCAGCAGCGAACGGGCTCGCATCGCTTGATAGTTCAGCAGGTCGCGCCACGAGCGTGCCGCCGCCTCGTCAAGGGGCGCACCGCCACACAGCGCGGCCAGGTTGGCGTCGCTGATCCCGAAGTGGTAGAGGTCCTCGACGGGAATAAAGCAGCGATTGTGCGGAAGATCGACGCTGAGATCCTGCAGAAAGCGCGTCAGCTGCAGCGCCGTATGAAAGTCGGCGGCGTAGCGCAGCAGCACCGGATCGTGGTGGCCAAAGAGCTGCAGGCCTAGCTGACCCAGCGACTCGCTGCGCAGGCGGCAGTATTCCCGCACCGCCGCGAAAGAGAAAAACGGCGCGCGATGCAGGTCGCGCCGACAGCTGTTGAGGAAGTCCAAAAACGGCGGCAGCGGCAGCTTGCACAGATCAATCGCATCGCGCAGCGCCACGAACACCGGATGATCGGCCTCGCCGTGGAAGGCCCGCGTTAGCTCGTGCTCCCAGGCGTTGAGGGCGAGGGGGCGCTGGCCGCGAAACTGCGGATCACTTACGAACGTCTCAGCGATTCGCGCAAAGACCACCAGGGCCAAAAGATGCGGTCGGTCGGGCACGCGCGGCAGCTGCAGAAACCAGGGCCGAACTGGGCTGCGACGCAGGCGGTGGTTAAACAGCGTGCGACAGTGGGCATCCGCCTCCTCGACGGTGTAGCTGCGCCGCGGCTCGTAGAGCAGCGGCAGCCGCGGGGTCGGGGCCGGCGGTGGCGGCGGGGTGTGGCGTGACTTGGCAGGGCCTGAGGCGACTGCACTCAAAGCATGATCGGCGGCCGAATCGGACGGCAAGCCGGGGCTGAAATAGGTTCGAGCGTTCACGATGACACCTCATAAACAAAAGGGTTTGAACAGTGACGATGGCTGACTAATGCAAGCCGCCTGCCAAAGAGCGCTCGGCGCTACAGAGACGCGTGGGACGTCATGCCGTTGGCGAGGAGCTCGTACTTGGCGTCCTGGCTCAGCTGCAGATAGTCCGCGCTGTAGCGGCGCGAGCGGTAGGACCAGCTCTGCACGCCGTCAATCCAAGCGCGCAGGCCATCGATGTAGGCCATGGCCCCTGCATCCTGCCAATCGCTCTGGGCCTGTCCCTGCAGGCGCTCCCAATCGGTGACGCGCAGGCGGATCAGCGCATGAGCGGCCTGGGTTGCCTGGTCGGTGTCGAGGTGTTGCTCGGCCATCAGCACCGAGATCAAGTTATGCGGATCGTGGAAGGCCGATTCCTTGCGGAACGAGACGATGTCGTTCACCCAGGCGATGATGTCGGTGGCCACATCGCGTAGCTCAGCCATACGCGGATCGCGATCGAGCGCCGCGCTGATCGGCTGACCCAGGGTCAGCTCGATGATGTCGAAACAGGGGTAGGTGCCGACGCTGGCCCGGCGAATGCCGCGGTACTCCTCGCGGCTGGGGGTCACGCCGTTGGCGCGGTTGACCGATTCCTGAATGCAGCCCAAAAGATAGAGCCGCATGTTGCTGCTGAAGCGCAGGAGCCACGATCGCGGCATGCGCTGCAGCAGTCGTTCCCGCAGATCCAAGAGGGCGCGGCTGAGCGGACAGGTGGCCTGCTGCGCATCGCCGGCCTGCAGCACCGCCATGAAGCGAGCCGCCACGGCGTTCATCTGGTCAGGCAGCCAGCCGCAGACCCGCTCGTCGAACTGATCGTCGGCCAGAAAGAACCACAGCAGGACGTCGGTGCAGATCTGAGCCACGATGGGATCGCGCGTGGGGTAGGTCACTTGCGCCAGCTCATCGACCTGGATCTGCGCCGCCTTCAAGAAGGCCTTGCGCGTCGGCAGCAGGCCGAAGCGCTCGGCCCAGCGCAGCGAGCGCAAGTGGCAAGCGGCGGTCTGCATCGACAGCGACAGCATCGGAAGCAGAGCGTGTTGAATGACGTCATCCTGACGGGGCGGACTCTGGATTTGGGATTGCGATTTCATGGTAGTCCTCGGCGCTAAAGGGTTTTTGGACGGCGCCTACCGCGGTGTGCGGTGTCGGCGTCCTCAAATTCGCTGCACGAAGGACTACCAATGCCAGAGTCGTGCCAATCGTCGGATGGCCACGTGGGCGGCGACTCGATCCAGATACGCGGCGCGCTGCGCCGGAGCGGGGATGTATTCAGCGCTGCGCAACACGGTCTGCTGCGCGAGGTGGGTCAGGCTGCGGGCTGGTTCGGCATCCCCGGCGGCCGTCAACAGCTCTGCCGCGGCGGCCAGAAACAGCGTCTGGCTGTAGGCTCCACCGCAGCGCTGCAGGGCGGCCTGCCCGGCGACAATCAGCGATTCCGCATCGGCAAACTTCTGCTGCTCACGCAGGGTGTGCAGCAGCACGGCCAGCGCCCAGAGATATTCAGACGGCACACCGGAGAGCGCCTGGCAGGCCTTGCGAGCGTGATGTTCCGCATCGCTGGCGTCCCCCTGCGCCAGCCGACAGGCGGCCAGATTGGCCAGCGCTTCGCCGAGGAGCAGCGGATTGGTGGCAGAATTTTCGACGGTCCGGATGGCGGATCGGAGCGCTTGCGCCAAGAGCGGAGGCTGCTCCATGGCCAGCAACCAGCGCTCGTGCTGCACTCGCACATGCGTGGCCAAGAGCGGCTCGCGCTGCCGCTCGGCGAGGAGCAGACAGGCCTCAAAGACTGGCTTGGCAGCTTCGAGATCGCCGAGCTCCAGCAGTGCGGCACCGAGGTAGGCTTTGACGAACAACAGCGTGCGCAGGTCGCCGGCTTCGTCCGTGATTCGTGTCGCCTCCTCGGCGAGCACGAAGTTCTGCCAGGGATTGCTGCCGAACGAGCGAGACTCCACCAGCTCACCAAACTTCAGCAAGCCCAGTTCGACCGACCCGGTACCCCGCCCCACCGACGAGAGCTGCATGCGCAGCAGGCCCAGGAGTCCTTGCGCCGCTTCGCGGTCGCCGATGAGACAGGTCGAGATCAGCAGATACGAAGCGGCCTGCATGAAGGCGGGCCGCGCCGCTGCGACCGGCTGACAGCCAGGTAGGGTCTGGGCGATGGCGCCAAAGGTCTCGACGTGCCCGAGGAGCGACGTCGTCGGCAGCATCACCGCCGCCGCCCGACACCAGCGCTCGCCGCCCTGTGGCAAAAGCTGCAGCGCCTCGTTCCCACAGGCCAGGGCCTGCGTCCACTCATCTCGCCAGAAGTGGGCCTGCAGCTCAACGGCGCGCAGGGCACCCTGGAGCTCGTGCGCTACGTCACAGTCGAGCCCCTGCCTGACGCAGTCGAGTGCCCCCCCCAGATCACTCGATCCCAGGGCGCGCTCTGCCGCCGCCAGGTAGTGTTGGCTGGCCTCGGGCAAGCTTCCGCCGCGTCGATAGTGTTCGGCCAGCAGCCCGGGATCGCGTCCCCCCTGCGCTTGCAGATACTGGGCGGCCAAGCGATGTCCAAGTGCGCGATCTTGTTCGGTCAGCAGGTCGTAGGCCGCTTCCTGAAACAGCGCGTGGCGGAAACGAAAGTGCCCACCGTCCGCGGCATCGCCGGCTGGCTCGATGAGCTCAGCTTCGATGAGCGAGGTCAGCCAGCCATCAATCGTCTCGGCTGTGTGCTGCGAACCTACGAGCTCGCTCAGCCCTTCGAGGTCGAAGCTCTGGCCAAAGACGCTGGCGGCGCGCAGCAGTCGTCGCTGCGGGTGAGACAGGCGCATCAGGCGGGCCTGCAGCATGGCCAGCACCGTCGCGGGCTGCTGGGTCCCACTCTGCAGTGTCGCCGTGGCGCGGATCAGCTCCTCCAGATACAGCGCGCTGCCGTCGGCTTGTTCGATCAGGCGCTCGCTGAGCTCGGGTTCGACCTGCTCGCCCAGCGCATGCTTGATCAGGCGCAGACCGGCTCGCTTCCCCAGCTTGCCGAGGCGCAGGAGGAAGCTGCTGCGGTCCTCGCAGATGGTCGGGAACAGCTCCTCAAACTCAGGCCGCCCAAAGCCCAGGACCAAGAGCGGGTGAATCGCCAGCTCGTGCAGCGCCGTCTGCACCAGGCTTATCGACAGCGCGTCGCCCCACTGTATGTCTTCGAGCAACAGCAGCACCGGGGCCACCGCAAGCTCGGCCGCCAACAGGTCGATAAAGGCCCGCGTAATCTGGGCATTCATCGTCCGCGGGCTCAGATGTGCACCGGACAAGAGCGGACAGTACTCGACGGGAAAAGACAGGCCGCAGAGCTCGCCGAGGAAGGCGGTAACGCGGGTGGCGTCGGCTTCGGGCAGCCGGCGCCGAATGTAGTTGGCCAGCCCTTGCTGCTGGCTGGCCTGGTCGTCGCGCTCGCCCAAACCGCAGAGCCGACGCAGAGCCGACGCGATCATGCGGAAGGGGGATCCAACGCCCATCAGATCGCCGCGCCCAAACAGCACTTGCAGCGGCTGGCCACGTCTGGCGACGCGGTGGACAAACTCTTGTCGCAGGCGTGACTTGCCATAGCCAGGTGGCGCCTGAACGAGCACCAAACGCGCAATCGGCTCGCTCAGACAGTGGCTCAGGGTGGATTCCAAGACCGACAGATCGTGCTCCCGCCCCACGCAGGGGGTGGGCTTCCCCAGCAAAAGTCGGCTGCGATCCTGACGCTGCTGTTCCGCAAAGATCACAAAGCAGCTCGCCGAGACTTGCGTGATGTCGAAGCTCAGATCGACCAAGCGGGCGGTCGTCTCGTCGAGAAGCAGGCCATCGAGCAGCAAGCTGGAGCGCGGGCTGAGGCTGGCTTGTTCGCGCAGGAGCTCCGCTGCGCGCTCCCGCGATTCGCTGAGCTGGGGTGGTCGGCGCAGGCGCTCGCGACCCGTGGTTACGACCACTTGGGCGCCCCGCCAGTAGGTCTTGAGCATCAGCGCGCAGCGCACCGCTTGTTCGGCCTGATCGGTGGCTTCGGTCGTGCTGAGCTGCGCTGGGATCAGCATCACCCCGTCGGCAAGCGGTTCAACCTGGGCGCCAAACGGCGAAAACAGGGTACGCAGTTCGTCCATGGACGGCGCCTCGCTGGGCGGCTGCAAGGCCGTGGACGAAGGCGGTCGCGCGACGATCAGGGTCAGCATGCGCTGCTCACCGGTCGTCAGTGTGGCTGGCAGGCTGGCGCTCGTGCTCTCTGGGGTCGGTCGCGAGAGCTCCGCCAGATGCTGCAGTAGCTGTCGTCGCACCGCCGCCGCACTCGTCGGGCGGGCACTGGGATCCTTGGCCAGCAGGGCGAGCAGCAGATCGAGCAGAGCGGGGGGCAGCGCAGCCAGCGGACCCAGTGTGAGATTCGGTTGTTCGAAGAGAATGCGTGCCAGCACCGCACTTGGGGAGGCGGCCCTAAACGGAGGCACGCCGGTCAAACACTCATAAAAGACACAGCCCAGCGCGAAGAGGTCGACGGCGTGCCCGTCGGTGGACTCGCCGCGTGCGAGCTCGGGGGCCAGATAGCTGACGGTGCCAATGAGCTGCTCGGCGGTGGTCGGGCTGGTTGCTACCGTGCTGGCAAACGGCCGGGCGATACCGAAATCGAGCAGCACGACTCGTCCCGGCTGTCCGGCGTCGAGAAAGATATTCCCAGGCTTGACGTCGCCGTGCAGCCAGCCGGCAGCGTGTACCACATCCAGCGCGTCAGCGACCTGCGCGACCACCCGCAGCGTGTCGGCCAGCGACAGGTGCTGGTGTTGTAGGGCCCGCGCGAGGTCTTCACCCTCCAGCCACTCGGTGGCGAGCAGCAGCGAGCCGTTGGGCAGCGTCTCATGCGCGACGTAGCGCACCACGCTGCGACAATTCAGGGTGCTTAAGATCTCGACCTCACGCAGGGCGCGAGTGCGTCTTTCGAAGGTCTGCGTGGACAGCAGCTTGAGCGCGACGGGCTGGCCGGTCAGCGCGTCACCCGCGCGATAAATGATGCTCATCCCACCTTCGGTCTCGATGTGCTCGATTACGAAGCGGTCAGCGATGCGCGTTCCAGGAATGAGCGATGTACGCGAAGGCATAGGACGGTTGGGCCTTGGGGCTCGGATCGGAATCGGCGAAAGGAAACGGCGCACTCATCATATCAGGTCACGGCGTTGAGAAGTCAGGGGCCAGGGTGTGCGTCAAGTAGGGCGGGGGAGGGGGTGAGCAGCGGTGGCAGATCGCGCGCGGTCCTGGAGTCTTGGCGGAGACGGACGCAACTGGCTTAGCCGGCAAGGCGCGGCCTCGCTGCTTGGCTGGCGCGGAAGGTGCGGTGGTGCAGCTTGGAGCCGTCGGAACGGTCCGAGCGCGCCAGGCGAGGGAAAGACCAGGCCGGGAAGGAGTGCAGGATGCGAGAGGGAAGCGTGTGGAGCGAGCGAGACGGGGGAAGCGAGGGCAGGGGAGAGCGAGGGTGCGGACCGCCGGGCGCGGTGCAGGCTTGCATCAAGCAAGCGCTCCTAGTTCGGGCCCAGGAAGCGAATGGCCACGACCTCATAGGAACGGACGCCGTTGTCCTCGTGCATGAGGATGATGCTGCGCAGGAGAGGGCTTGCGAGGCTCTCACCGACGAGCGAGAAGGCCGCGGCGGGAATGGTCTGGTTGGGCTGGCTGATCATGACCGGTGCGCCGGCATCGAAGGCCATGGCGACGTCGCCGTAGGCCGGGGTCACGCCAAAGTCCATGGTGCTGATGACGTAGGAGTCGCCCGGTTGCATCATGTCTAACAGCATCACCGCCCCTGCGGCCGCCGTGACCTGATAGGTGGCATCGACCTGCAGGTTGATGCCCGTGACGTCGGCGCCGTAGTCGGGAGCGGGTACGCCGTTAGCGACGGCGGTGGAAGACACGACCTCGAAGTTTGCGCTGACGTTGGCGCTGACAGCGCCGGAGTCGGCCGAGAAGATGGTCTGAACCATGAAGTTGCTGTTGAACGACAAGTCTGGTTGCACGCGAGCGTTGGCGAACAGCGCGACGGCACCGGCAGCGTTCATGCGGAAGGCGCTACCAGCGGGGAGGAAGCTGTTTCCAAGGGGAATCGGCGAGTCAGCGATGTAAAGGGCAGCCGTGGCTTCCGAGGTCCCGATGCGCAGCGAATCGAGCGTCAGGGTACAGGCGCTGTTGGCGCGTACGACGTCGAGGAGCTGGTATGAGGGGGCAGTCAGAGTGCTTGTGGCAACACTCCACTGCCCGCTGCGGTCTAGGCAGCCGGAGCCGTAGGTGCCGTTGATCTCGATGACGTTTCCGATCGAGAGCAGCTGACCTGAGCGATTGAAAGCCTCGCCGGCGCCACCGACGGTGACGGCGGTGCCTTCGCAGCCCGGGTTGGGGGCGAGGGCCAGGGCGAAAAGAGAGGTGGCGAAGAGTTGACGGAACGAACGGCTGAGCTTTTCCATGGTGCAATCTCCTTCTGTTTTTTTTGCAACGTTGAGCAAGTCGCTCACGGAAGGCTTCTAGTGCAGCGTCCGTGCCAAGCGCTCAGCCCGGCGGCCAGGCGAAGAGCACAGTGGCGAAGCAGCCGCAGCGCAGTGCGTGGTGCGCAGCGGAGTGGGCTCGGCGGTCTATAGATCGCGCGATCAATAGATAAGCGCCCCCGTCGCTGTGACCTGGCGCTGCTGCGGTTCGAAGCGGCCGTCGGCAGCGCCCCGCTTTCCGTGCTGGAGCCGCCGCAGACTCCGATCTGCGTCGGAGAGTCCGAGCGAAATCGCTGGATGGGGCGACTGGTGTGGGAAGTCGTCGTAGTGCTGGCCCCGCGGCCCGTCGATCCCGGGGCAGGCAGGACTTTGCGGGCAAGTATTCGGTGCGATGCGGTGCTGCTGGCGAGGTGCTTGACGCCGTGAGTGGGCTCTAGCGGATGGCGCACCGCTGCCGTGTGGAACCGTCGGAACGGTCCGAGCGCGCCATGCGAGGGAAGGACCAGGCCGGGAAGGAGTGCAGGATGCGAGAGGGAAGCGTGTGGAGCGAGCGAGACGGGGGAAGCGAGGGCAGGGGAGAGCGAGGGTGCGGACCGCCGGGCGCGGTGCAGGCTTGCATCAAGCAAGCGCTCCTAGTTCGGGCCCAGGAAGCGAATGGCCACGACCTCATAGGAACGGACGCCGTTGTCCTCGTGCATGAGGATGATGCTGCGCAGGAGAGGGCTTGCGAGGCTCTCACCGACGAGCGAGAAGGCCGCGGCGGGAATGGTCTGGTTGGGCTGGCTGATCATGACCGGTGCGCCGGCATCGAAGGCCATGGCGACGTCGCCGTAGGCCGGGGTCACGCCAAAGTCCATGGTGCTGATGACGTAGGAGTCGCCCGGTTGCATCATGTCTAACAGCATCACCGCCCCTGCGGCCGCCGTGACCTGATAGGTGGCATCGACCTGCAGGTTGATGCCCGTGACGTCGGCGCCGTAGTCGGGAGCGGGTACGCCGTTAGCGACGGCGGTGGAAGACACGACCTCGAAGTTTGCGCTGACGTTGGCGCTGACAGCGCCGGAGTCGGCCGAGAAGATGGTCTGAACCATGAAGTTGCTGTTGAACGACAAGTCTGGTTGCACGCGAGCGTTGGCGAACAGCGCGACGGCACCGGCAGCGTTCATGCGGAAGGCGCTACCAGCGGGGAGGAAGCTGTTTCCAAGGGGAATCGGCGAGTCAGCGATGTAAAGGGCAGCCGTGGCTTCCGAGGTCCCGATGCGCAGCGAATCGAGCGTCAGGGTACAGGCGCTGTTGGCGCGTACGACGTCGAGGAGCTGGTATGAGGGGGCAGTCAGAGTGCTTGTGGCAACACTCCACTGCCCGCTGCGGTCTAGGCAGCCGGAGCCGTAGGTGCCGTTGATCTCGATGACGTTTCCGATCGAGAGCAGCTGACCTGAGCGATTGAAAGCCTCGCCGGCGCCACCGACGGTGACGGCGGTGCCTTCGCAGCCCGGGTTGGGGGCGAGGGCCAGGGCGAAAAGAGAGGTGGCGAAGAGTTGACGGAACGAACGGCTGAGCTTTTCCATGGTGCAATCTCCTTCTGTTTTTTTTGCAACGTTGAGCAAGTCGCTCACGGAAGGCTTCTAGTGCAGCGTCCGTGCCAAGCGCTCAGCCCGGCGGCCAGGCGAAGAGCACAGTGGCGAAGCAGCCGCAGCGCAGTGCGTGGTGCGCAGCGGAGTGGGCTCGGCGGTCTATAGATCGCGCGATCAATAGATAAGCGCCCCCGTCGCTGTGACCTGGCGCTGCTGCGGTTCGAAGCGGCCGTCGGCAGCGCCCCGCTTTCCGTGCTGGAGCCGCCGCAGACTCCGATCTGCGTCGGAGAGTCCGAGCGAAATCGCTGGATGGGGCGACTGGTGTGGGAAGTCGTCGTAGTGCTGGCCCCGCGGCCCGTCGATCCCGGGGCAGGCAGGACTTTGCGGGCAAGTATTCGGTGCGATGCGGTGCTGCTGGCGAGGTGCTTGACGCCGCGAGTGGGCTGGCGCCGATCTTGCAACCCTACCGGCCAGACCCTTTGCAGCGAGGATGAACATGGAAACGCACCTGAATACCGACAAACGTCACCTGATTCACGTGGCGGTTAACCCCCTGGCGATGGCGCAGGTCGGGGGGCAGCTCATCGCGATGCGCGTCGAGAAAGTCGACCACCGCGGCCTGTTCCTGAGCTCGGCCACCCTGATCTGGCCGCGCACGGTATTCGAGATCTTCCTCTGCTTGTCGAGCAGCGAAGCTCCGATACGGGCAGCCTGCAGCTCAACCTATGTTGAACGGGGCTGGGGTGGCTTCGGAATTGCCGTCGAGATCTCGAGCATGTCCGGGCGTGATCAGGAGCGCTGGAGCGCGTTTGTACGCGAGGCCGCACGTACCGACCCATCGACCTATGGCCGCGGTGTCAGCGCGCTGCAGACCGCGCAGTCGGCCTCGATTACGGTGGTGTCGTTGGCTTTGTCGGATCGTCTGCTGGCCGGCCTGCGGATGCGGGGCCTCAAGGTCCAGCAGGTCGAGACCACGGCCGATGCGCTGGAGATCGTCCAGGAGCCAGGAAAACACACGATCGTGGCCGAGCAGCACGGGGACTACTACGACGGCACCGATCTTTGCC
>DAORCZ010000190.1:0-10832 GCA_035345735.1 Pseudomonadota bacterium
ACGCCCCGGCGGAAAAAGGAGGCCGCGTCCGCGGGGGCCCCAGCCGTGCAGCACACCCGAGATGAGGGCGTTCGCAGCTTAATATGTAAACACCTTCTTAGAAGGCGTGCGGGCGGAAGGTCAGGGTGGTGGACTCGAAGGACTCGCCGGCGGCGAAGAAGGGGAATCCGAGAGGGGCGGTGCCGACCATGGCCTGCAGATCGTCGCCAACCGCATTGAGGACGACGCTGGGGGCGGGCTGCACGCGCAGGCCGGAGATGCTGTATTCGAGGACGGCGTTGCCGGCGCGGCCCCCGTCGGTCCAGTAGTTGATCAGGTTCGTGCCGGGGGGCTGGCTGGCGTCGGGGAGCGAGTAGGGGCCAGACAGGCCGAAGGCTAGCTCGTGCGGCTTCTGGGCGGCGGCGGAGAGCGTGGTGTCGCTGCCGCTGCCGAGGACGTCGAAGCGCTGATGCGGGTTGATGGCGGTGGCCTGCAGGCCGGCGCCCTTGAGCGCGGCGAACAGCCCGGGATCATCGGTTACGTGCGAGAACAGGTAATTATTGAAGTTTCCGGTGCCGGTCGGCGGAATAATCAACGCGCCGAGGTGGCCCATAAGACCGGGACGGCCGGCGCCATTGCCGACTTTGATCTCTTGGCACTTAGCCATATGTGCGACAAAAATTGATAGACCGGGAGGACCGGGAATCAACATATATTGTGAGGGAATCCGGTCTTGGATATTGGCGGTCGGGACCAGGCCAACGCCGCCAAACTCGATGCAGTTTGTGAAGGTGGCGGTGACTTGGTGGGCTTCGCCAAGCTGGCTCTGGCTGGTTGCTTCCGCGTCGTCTCCGACGGGGCCGCAGCCGATAGCGGGCAGGCTGGTGAGCGCCAAGAGGCCGGCGGCAGCTTGCCAGAAGGACCCACGAAGGCGGGGGGAAAATTGACCCAGGGGGCGCTTGTCAAACGACATGGCGGACTCCTCTCTTACATGGGCGTAGATTTACCTTGATGTAGCTGATTGATAATCATCGAACTGGCTTTATTAGGCTCGCAAAGGGCGATGTGTTCGAGCAAGGGAAATCGAAGTAAAAAATTCTTCCGTCGCGAACTTTAAGTCGGATAATCGGGAATGGGAATCGGGATACTCATTTTTTGAACAATATAAATATTGAATACTATTTTAATATTTCTGGAAGCTGCAGGCGGACCTCGGTGCCGCGGCCGGGCTGGCTGTCGAGGGTCAGGCTGCCGCCGAGCGCGGCGACGAACTCGTGGGTCAGCGCCAGGCCCAGCCCATAGCCGGGGGTATCGCCGCGATGTGCCGCACCGCGGAAGAAGCGCTCGCCGACGCGGCCGAGCTCGGCGGGGGGAATGCCGGGACCTTCGTCACGCAAGGTGATGACGAGGTGCGGTGGCTGCGGCCGGACACAGACCCAGATGTGGCCGCCCGGCGGCGAGAACTTGCAGGCGTTATCGATCAGGTTGGCTAGCGCGCGGCCGAGCAGCAGCTTGTCGGTGACCAGCGAGAGCGCGGTCGGGCAGTCGAGCGATAGAGCGAGCGAGCGCTCCAGCACCACGCCGCTATACAGGCTGGCGAGATCTTGCAAAAGGGGAGATAGAGGCACCGGCTGTGCGCGCACCGGCAGCTCGCCAGCATCGGTGCGTGACAGCAGCAGCAGGGCCTCGACAAGCTCTTGCAGACCGGCCAGATCCTCCAGGCTCTCTTCCAGTGTGGTGCGCAGGGTCGTGGCATCGCGGGGGTGGCGCAGCGCGATCTCGATCCGGGCGCGCAGCGCGGACAGCGGGGTGCGTAACTCGTGCGCGGCGTCGTGGGTGAAGCGGCGCAGGCCCGACACCGCACGATCGAGGCGGGACAGCATGTGATTGAGCGTGGTGAGCAGCGGCTGTAGCTCAGCATCGTCGCTGGGGCTGGTGGGAAAGCGCTGATCCAGGTGCTCAGGCGAGAGCGCGCTGGCGGCCTGCACGACGCCGGTCAGCGAGCGCAGCGTCCGCCGCGTCATCCACACGCTGCCGAGCAGGGCCAGAGCTCCCCCCAGCGGAATACCCAGGCCCAGCGAGCCGAGGAGAAAGCGGCGCACGTGGGCTAGCTCGCGATCTTTGTCGGCCTCCGGCTCGGCCTCTTCCGATTCCAGCGCGACCGCGGTCAGGTAGACGCTGGCGGTGTGCAGGATCAGGAGGACCGCAATTAAGGCGGCGAAGAAGGCGGTCAGCCGTCCGCGCAGGGAATGCAGGTTAGTTGCAATGGGGGACACGGTAGCCGACTCCGCGCAGGGTCTGGATGAACTCGGGGGCGCCGGCTTGTTCTAGGCGGCGGCGAAGCTGGGCGACGTGCACATCGACGAGGTTGGTGCCGGGATCGAAGGTGTAGCCCCAGACACTGCGCAGCAGCATGGCGCGCGTCACCACTTCACCGCTGGCCCGCAGCAGCAGCACCAGGATGTCGAACTGCTTGGGGGTAAGCTCGATCGGCACGCCGGCCAAGTGCACGCTGTGGGCCGAGAGACAGACGGTGAGCGCCCCCTGCGTCAGCACATCGCCGTGGCGAGCCCCGCCGCGTCGCACCAGGGCGTGCAAGCGCGCCAAGAGCTCGGCAAACGCGAAGGGCTTGCTGAGGTAGTCATCGGCGCCCTCGCGCAGACCGAGCACGCGATCGGAAAGCGCATCGCGCGCGCTCAGGATCAAGATCGGGGTGGTCACGCCGGCTCGGCGCGCCTCGGTCAGCACCGACAGGCCATCGCGCCCCGGCAGGCTGAGGTCGAGGATGCAGACATCGCAGGGGCTGCTCTTGAGCGCCGCGAGAGCGGCATCGCCATCGGAGAGGACCGACACTTGGTGGCGCTCTTCTTCCAGTCCGGCCGCGAGTGCTCGCACCAGGCGCCTATCGTCTTCTACTAGCAGCACCAGCACAGGACGACAGCTACCAAGCGGCGACTGCGGCGACAAGACGAAAGCGGGCTTTCTGCGCGTCGCGCTCGACTGTGGCAAGGGCCCGCTCGGCAGCGAGGAGATCACGATGGGCCTGCACCACGTCGAAAAACGGCACGACGCCTTCGGCAAACTGCAGGCGCACGGTTTTTAGGATCTGGCTGCGAAGCTCGCGCAGCGGCAGGGCGTGCTGGCGGCGCTGGCTGCGCAGGGTCTGCAGATCGTGCAGGGCGGTGGCCAGCTCTAGGCGGATCTGCCGCTCCTTTTCGAGCATGTGAGCCCGCGCTTGCAGACCCTGGGCCTGCGCCCGCAGCCGGGGTCCGCTCGCGAAGTCCAAGAGCGGCAGCGAGCCCGAGACCGCGATCACACCCGAGGTCCCGACCGCCGAGTGACGCAGACCGAAGGCGAGCTGAGCGTCGGCCAGGGGCAGCGTGCGCAGCACCGCCAAGCGGCCGAGCGCAAGCGCCTGTTCTGCATCTGCCATCGCTTGGCGCAGCTCAGGACGATGCTCACGCGCGAGGCGGAAGAGATCGTCGAGCAGGCGCTCAGTATCGTCGGCGGTCAGCGACTCGGGGAGCGGCGGCAGCCCGACGAGGGCGTCGGACGGGTGAGCCGCCCAGTCGCTCGAAACCTCGCCCGAAACCTCGCCCGAAACCTCGCCCGAAACCTCGCCCGAAACCTCGCTCGATACGTCGGGGTTGAAGATCAGCTGCAGGGGCTGTGGGCGCTCGGCGCCCAGCGCGATCGAAAACCCGAGCTCCGTCCGCAGCCGCTCCCGGTTCGTCGCTTCGGCTTGGCGCTGCGCGTCGAGGTGCTCGGCCTGGGCGCGCTGGGTGTCGAGTCCGCTGGCATCGCCGTGGGCTTGCCGAAGCTGGGCCTGCGCGACGTACGCAGCGGTGAGCCGCAGCGCCTGCTGTTCGACCTCGGCGAGCCGGTGCAGGAAGCCGAGGTCATAGAAGGCCAGGCCAACGGCCAGCCGCAGCGTCCGTCGCTCCACCGCCACCGTCGCCTCGGCGCCGCTGCGAGCGAGGCGAGCCGCTCGGCTCTCTTGGATGCGCAGGAGGGCCGTGCCCGGGGCCAGCCCGAGCATCGCTTGATGCAGGAGGAGTGGTCCCGCTGCCGTTGTGAGCCCCAGATCCTGTGCCACGTACGAGAAGCTGGGATTGGGCAAGGCGGCTGCCTGGGCCACTCCCGCATCCGCTTCCAGCCGACGGGCGCGTGCCGCGAGGACGGGGACGGCGCTGCTATCGGAGAGCCGCAGGCAGTCGGCGAGCGACAGGGGCTGCGAGAGGTCGGGATGCGGCAGATTCTCATCGGCACGGGCGGAGGGCAGCTGTCCGAGACAGAGTCCGCCGAGCAGTGAGCACAGAAGGATCGCGGTTCGATGATGCCCGGTGGCCATCACACATTCCTTCCGAGCTGCGCCTCGGCCGGCCCGCGGGACAGCGCACCGTACAGCACCGGCAGCAAGAGCAGGTTGAGCACCGTCGAGGTCAGAAGACCGCAGAGGATCACCAGCGCCATGGGATGCTCGATCTCGTAGCCGGGCAGGCGACCGCGCACGACGATCGGCAAGAGCGACAGCGCCGCGCACAGCGCCGTCATCAGGATCGGCAGCAAGCGCTCCTCGGCGCCTTGCAGGACGAGGGCCGGCCCAGGTGGGATGCCTTCATGTTCTGCCAGGTGGCGGTAGTGGCCAAGCAGCATCAAGGCGTTGCGGCTGGCGATGCCCAGCACGCTGACAAAGCCGACCAGTGAACCCAGCGAGAGCACTCCCCCCGACAGCACCGTCCCCAGCACGCCGCCGGCGAGCGCAAAGGGCAGGGTGGCAAGGACCAAGCCGGTTAAGCGCAGGCTGCGGAAGTCGAGATAAAGCAGACTCACGCAGCCCAGGAACGCGACGAACGACCACAGGATGAGCTGCCTTCGGGCGCGCTGGCGGGCGGAAAATTCGCCCAAGAGCTCTGGGTGATAGCCGCGCGGAAAGCGGTGCGCCGCGACGCGAGCTTCGACCGCTCGGGCCACGGTGCCGATGTCGTTGTCGCGCACGTTGCAGGTGACGTCGATGCGTCGCGATCCCGCCTCGCGCTTGATCTCGCTGGGGGCAGCGACGATCGCGACGTCGGCAACGTCGTGCAGCGGCACATCGATGCCGTGCGGCGTGGCGATGCGCAGACGGCGCAGCGCGGTGAGATCGCTGCGCAGGCCGGGCTCGCCCCATACCACCACCGGGGTGGGGACCGGCGTGTCGTAAAGCTCCGCCACCTGGGTGCCGGAAATGATCGTGCTGGCGGCGCGCTGAATCGCGGCGGCGGACAGGCCATGCAGCGCGGCCTGCTCGCTTCGAATGCGGACCTCGACCTGCGGTACGACGATCTGCGGCTCGACTTTTAGATCGACCACGCCGGGGATGTCGGCAAGCCCCGCCGCGATCGCTTCCGCCTCGCTGCGCAGCGTCGAAAACTCGGTGCCAAAGATGCGTACCACGATGGCCCCCTGCGCTCCCGACAGGACGTCCTTCATGCGCTCTTTCAGGTAGGTCAGGACATCGCGAAACACGCCCGGATAGGCGGCGACCACGCTCCGCACGCGGGCCACCGTGGCGGCGTAGTCGGCGCTCTGATCGATGTGGATCCAGTGCTCGGTAAAGTTCGGGCCGACCACTTCATCGGCGACCTCGGCGCGACCAATGTGCGATCCAAAGCTGCGCACCCCAGGAATGGCGAGCAGCTCCTGGCTGATGGCCAGCGTCGAGCGACGACTGGCTTCGACCGAGGCGCCGGGGCGCTCGATCCAGTGCATCAGGAAGTCGCGCTCTTGAAAGTCGGGCAGGAATTCGTCGCCCAAAAAAGGCAGCGCCGCCAGCCCCAGCCCTGCGGTGAGCAGCGTGATCAGGAGCGCGATGCGCGGTCTCCCAACCAGCCGTTCGAGCAGCTGGCGATACCCCTTGCGCAACCAGACGATAGCGGGACGCTCGACGGAGACCGGGCCCGCGGCGGGCAGCAGCGCCAGGCACAGGGCCGGCGTCACGGTCAGCGCCACCAGCAGCGAGGCGAGGATCGACAGCACATAGGCCAGCGCCAGCGGTCGGAAAAACGCACCAGCCACTCCGTCGAGTACCAGCACCGGCAGGAAGACCAAGCAGACCAGCAGGCTGGCGTAGACCACCGAGCTGCGCACCTCGATCGAAGCGGCGCGGACGATGTCGAAGATCGATCGCGATCCGCGGGCCTGCTGCAGGCGGCGGCGGATGTTTTCGACGTCGATGATGGCGTCATCGACCACCTCGCCCGTCGCAATCACCAGGCCCGCGAGAAACATCGTGTTCAGCGTGCCGCCCAGGCGCGACAGGATCAGCACGGCAGAGAGCAGCGACAGCGGGATGGCGGTCAGGCTGATCGCCGCACTGCGCAGATCGCGCAGGAACAGAAACAGGATCAGGACCACCAGCCCGCAACCCCAGCCCAGTGCGGAGCGCAAGTTGGCGAGCGACTGTTCGATAAAAGTCGCGGGCCGAAAGATCGCCGGATCGATCTCGACATCAGCCAGGCCCGGCCGCAGGGCCTGCAGCGCTGCTTCCACCTCGTGCGTGAGCGACAGCGTGTTGCCGGTCGGCTGCTTTTCGACGATCAGCAGCAGGCCGCTCTTGCCGTTGATGATGGCGTCGCCGATGGGAGGGGCGTGCCCCTCGGTCACTGTGGCGACATCGCGGATGCGCAGCGGCGCCGCGGCCGCGCCCGTCGTTGGCAGGGGGGCCTGGGCCAGCGCGCGAGAATCGGCGGGAATCGCCACATGGCGTACCGCTAGCCGCTGATGTGCGCTGTCCAAAAAGCCGCCGGCCCGCAGCGCCGCCGCATCGGCCGTGGCCCGCAAAAGATCATCAAGCGAGCGTCCCTGCGCCTGCAGCCGCTGCGGATCGACGAGGACCTGGAGCTGACGATCACGCAGACCCCAGACCGTGACGTTGGCCACGCCGGGCACCGCCAAGAGCCGTGGACGGATCGTGGTGCGGACAAGCTCCGACAGCTGCATCACCGACAAGCCCGGCGAAGAGACGCCGATCTTGAGCGCCCGGCTGGTCGACGACAGCGGCGGCAAGATCACCGGCGGGTGGGCCAGATTTGGCAGCCGGGTGGCTTCCACGGCCAGGCGCTCTTGTACCAGCGGACGCGCCCGCAGAAGGTCGGTGCCCGGCGAAAGCAGAAGGACGATCGATGACAGACCGAGCACCGACTTCGAACGCAGCGTCGTCAGATCGGGCAGCCCGGCGAGCGCGTTCTCCAGCGGCAGCGTGACCAGGCGTTCGACCTCTTCGGTGGACAAACCCGGCGCCTCGGTCTGGACCTCGATCAGCGGCTGCGCAAACTCGGGAAACACATCGAGCGGCGTCGTGCGCGCGGCGAAGATGCCAACGACCAGACACAAAAGAGCCGCGCCAAAGACCAACGTGCGGTAGCGCAGCGAAAGCGTAACCAGGTGATTCAACATGCCGGCTCCCGTAGCTATTTGCCGCTGCCAAACTCGGCGCCGTAAAGCTCCATCGCGCCCCCCGTGACGACGCTGGAACCGAGGTGTAGACCGCGCGGCTGCAGGCTCGCCGGACCCAGCACCGCCAGTCCGTCTTGCATGCGCACGACCTCGACCCGGCGACGGGAAAAGACATGCTCTGCCGTCCGCTCGTACACCCAGCAGCCGCCCGCGGGGTCGTAGATCAGGGCGCGCGCCGGCAGCACTGTGACCTCGGGCGTGGCCGCTTCTTGCAGCCACACGGCGACGACCTGCCCGATGACGGGCGGCGCATCCGGCGGCAGGACAAAGTAGCGATCGACGGTGCTCGCCTGCGGGTTAGCGGTCGCCGGGGCCGCGGTCGCCGGTCGTGCCGCGATCGTCTGCTTCTCTGCTGTCACCCCCAGCGCTGTCCCCCCCACTGCCTGCTCGATCTCGGCACTCGCCTCGCGAGACAGCGCGGCTAGCTCGAAAGCCGGCACCGCCACCCGCACCCAGCGCTCGCCCGTGCCGACGACCTCATAAAGCGGCGTCCCTGCCAACACCTGCGCCTGCGGCGCGACCCGCGCCTCGCGAATCGTGCCGGTGAGCGGCGATAGCACCGCCGTCGGTGCCGTCGATCCGCGCCCCGCGCCCGGCCGATCCGGGCTGCCGTGATCCAGGCTCTGCCGCTGGGCCTGCGCCGCCCGCAGCGCCGCCCCCGCAATCGCGCGCTGTGCCTGCGCTTCCTCGAGCACTTTCCTGCCCACCGCCTGCTCGGCGTACAGTCGCTCGGCCCGCTGCAGCGCCTGCGCTGCCGCCTCATCCCCCGCCTGCGCTCGCGCCACCGCCGCCTCAGCCTCGACGCGAACGTTCGATAACTGAACCCGCTCCATCGGCCCCAGGCTCTCGACAATCGTCGCCAGCACCTGCCCCTGCTTGACCTGCGCCCCCGCCACTTTTGCCCCCGCCCCCGTCTGCACCCGCAGCACCCCCGCAAGCGGCGCAATCACCCAGGCCGACGTAGCCGGCGCCGCCATCACCTCCCCCCGCAGCAGCCGCCGCCCCGGCATCGCCCGTCGCGACACCACCTGCAGCCCCGCCGCAATCCCCAGCCGCCCCTCCGCCTCCGCCGAAAGCGTCACCCGCCCCAGCACCGCCTCACTCGGTGGCGTCGTCTTTGCCCCGGACGTCCCCACCTTGCCCGGCTGACACCCGCCAACCAAAGCACCGGAGAGCAACCCCCAGAGTCCGACTCGACTCCAAACCCCGCCGGCTCTGGCGGACGTCGCCCCCTGCTGCACAAAAGACCGATCCATGCCCGCACGCTACACAGGCCCGCGGTCCCGCCTGCGCGGCTTCATGAAAACTTCATGTGGGGCCGCCGTATGGTGCTCGACACCTGGCGGCAGGGAAGGGGGGCAGGCTCAAGACATAGTCGGGCCCGGTATAGCAGTATTCCAACGTTACGCTGGCCTGTTGTATTGATTTGTGTATGGCCAACTTAACGAAAAACCTACGCCAGATGCTGAGACAAGCTCTGCCCACGTCTTCAGACTTGGATGCCTTCTGTATCGACCATTATCCCGCGATCGCACAGCGCTTGTCGCCTGGCATGGATCGCTTGGACAAAGAGAACCTGCTGCTGCAAATCGCCGACTCCGCCAAACTTTCTGAGCAGTTGAATAGAATGATTTGTGCTGCGTCTACGAAAGAAGTTGCGCTCAGCGAGGAGCCTCGGCCCCCTAAGATAGAAACAGCAGGAGCTCTTATCCCCGCACCTAGCAGGGTCGCCATTGGATTAAGTCTCATAACCGGGCTGGCTATTATAGGTTCCCTGGCTGGGGTAGGGCTACATCGAACCAGGCAGAGTGAGGTTCCGTCGTTCCCCCCTAATTCACCAGCAGCGAACACAGCCATTCCACGCACTTTGCGCACAGTACCGGCCGGCGCCAGTGTCTATTTTGCCAATGATGGGAGATACCTAGGAAAAACCCCACTTATTCTCGATCCGGCATGGAAAGGGTCGCTCTGTGTAAAAAAAGATCCAGGTTATCTTTTAGCTGTTGACCTTGATCGCGGAGATCTGCCAGAGATATTGCAACTGCACCTAGCGCCTGTAGGGGAGTTGTCGAAAAAACTACCGGAGGAGTGCCATGTGCCGACTAGGATCTTGGAATAATGTGCAATGGGTGTGGATTATTATGTTGTTCGTCTTGTCAGCTATGCTGCCAGGTCGGGTACAAGGAGCAGAATGCCACCAATTTACCTTATGCCGCGAGCATGAAGCGAAGGCACAGGTTCTCTATGAACAGGGAGATCTGAAGAGCGCCCTTTCGGCATATTACCGCGCGTCCGAATTTGCACCCGATCCAGCGCTGCAGATCAGCATCGGCCGAATCCACCAAAGGATGGGCAATCTAGATCGGGCGCGTGAACATTATCTGGCTGCTCGTCGCTTTGCTCCCGGAGACGCACGGATACAGCTGAAAACAAGTGAGTACTTATCGGAATTGGACTCCCTCGTAGGCGAGCTGGCCGCGATCTCTGCGAGTCGGAAGTCCACTGGCAACGGAAAATCAGCTCTTCCTTCGTCACCGGAGCGGCGTGCTGCCTCCACTGTAAGTGATGTAGATTATAATAGCAATAATAGTGCTAATAACAATACGAATAATACTAGGATAGAAGTGAATGTCTTCCCGCACGGTGAGAGTACCCCGAGCCAGGGACAGGCCGTTCCAGGCGCGGCTGCCGTCGGACCCGCGACCCCGCAGCCGACGGCCCAGAAGGCCCCAGCGAGGTCCGGGTTTTGGCGTTGGGGAGGGATCTTGCTGGGGACGGCTTCTGGGTTACTGATTGGTGTGGCGGCAGCTGCCGGTACCGCAAAGATCCTGGACGATCGTAACCACCCTAGCTTATCAGGAATGCCACAGACCTTTTAACTGGCCTTGGAACTTGAGAGGGAGAAACAGCGATGGAAACGCCTAAGCGACTCATATACGTGTTGCTAGCATGCGTATTATCGGCCTGTGATCCGCATTTCATCCAGGTTACCGTAACTGGGTTGACGGATGACGTAGTCAACTTAGAAATTAGCTCGTGGGTTGATGATGACCCGCGGAGGTCGGACGATTCCTCGGAAGACTTTGTTCATCAGCGAGCACAGCAACGACAGGCGGGCGATCTCACTTCGCGATATGAGTATCACGCAGAGATTCCTAGCTCCGACCGCTGGAAACAATACACTCTGACTGTTTCCGCTCTAGATGTTGATGGTTGTGCTGTAACCTCGGGGAGAATCACGACTCGCTTAGGGCGAGAAAACGGATCAGTTGTGATCCCTGTTCCGCTTGAATTGAAACGTCTAGACCAGCGAAGGTGCAAGCTTCAGATTGAGAAGGTGGGTGAACTTTCGTTGG
>DAORCZ010000191.1:0-10783 GCA_035345735.1 Pseudomonadota bacterium
GCGGCGTCTTTTCGTTCTGGGGCCATCGGTATACCGGGATGTTTCGCACCGGCACGGTCCAGCTTTCCGGGACCAGCGCGCTCGCCAATACCTGCCCCGCTGATGACGCGGCGATCGATAGCCAGGGGCGGATGTGGGCCATCTACAACTCGTACTCGTCGATTCAGACCTACTTCTGCGCGCCAGGTGAGCTCGTCGCCGCGAGCTATGCCACGATGCGCCCGCCGGCCCTGCCCACGGCGTTTAGCGGGCCGATGGCGATCGATGGCGATGACACCGCATTCGTGGCGTATTACGAGGCGAGCGCCTACACCGCACACTGGCTCGCCAGCCGCGACGGTCGACGCTGGGCGCGGGGGACGCTCCCGGTGCGTTACGGGAATCCGCGCGGCTCGACTTCGCCGGGGACCGCTCTTATCGCCAGTGCCCGGCGGCCCGGCAGCGGCCGCATGTCGTTTGTCATCCTGCCGTCGGACGCTACGCAGGGGGACATGACCCTGGTGGATCTGCAGTAACGCTCGCCCAAGCGCTCCATTTCCATCGACACCTCCCGCCTGCCCATAGACACGGCAGCCTCACTCTCCGTCGGAGCTGGCAGATAGCAGGCCGCTGTCCGCGATCACATCGATGGATCGCGGACAAGCAGCCACCAGACTCCGACGGGGCGGACGTTGGCGGGCTTGATGCCTCGGCCTCGAATTGTCTCGCCGGCACGGGGACTTGTGAGGGGCTAGGACAAAGGGCGGACAAGCGTCGGGGACACGTTGGCTGTATTGGCAAAGGCCTGGCTGCGCACCGCTCAGATGGCAGGCCCGCGGGCAAGACGCGGTTACAGCGAAAGGGTCGCTAGGCGGCGATCGATCTCGTCGCGGGCGCGGCGGAAGCCCTCGCGCAGGGCGGACTCGGGGTCGGGGGTGTCGGCTGGGGGGGCGGTCGCGGGGTCGGGAATCGGCCAGTGCAGGCGGGGGGCGCTGCTCAGGAACACCGGGCAGACCTCCTCGGCGCAGAGCGTGATCACGAGGCCGACGCTGGCCGGATCGATGCTGCTCGCGGCTTTCGAGTGATGGCGGCTGAGATCGATGCCTAGCTCGCTCATCACGGCGGTCGCCATGGGGTTTACGCGGCTGGGCTGGCTGCCGGCGCTTTGCACCAAGATGCGGTCGCCGAATCTTCGTCGGGCCAGGCCTTCGGCCATCTGACTGCGGGCCGAGTTGGCCACGCACAGGAACAGGACACCGCGCTGCTGGTCGAGCGCTGGGAGGGGACTCATGCCCGCATCTTCGGCGAAAGCGCGCGGGCGGGGAAGCGCCAAGCCGCCACCCGCCTCCCAGCCGGGCTGGATTCCGTGCGATGCTAACCAATCTCCGGAGAAGGCCGACATGGCGCTGCGCACCGTCCTTGGCAATCCCTTTCGCCCTCAGATGGATCTCAGCAAGTGGCACATCCAGCAGGCCAAGGGACCTGAGGGCGGCTCTGAGCTGGTCATCGATCCGGCGGCCGGCTCGGGCGAGGTCGGGGCCCAAGGGGGTGGGATCTTCGTCATCGATACGCGCAAGGACTCGATCCCGGCGCCGGACGATGTCGCGCTGTTCGTCGGATCGGGCGTGGTGGCGGCAGCGGAGATCGTCGGTGACCAGCTGCCGATCTACGAAGACAGCGCCGGACGCTTCACGCTGACCACAAGTGGCGAGGTCGTGGCTCTGGGCCATACCTCGGCGCTGGAGCTGGCGGAGTGGCGGGCCCGCGCGCCTGGTCGCCCGGCGAGCTTCTCGCATGCCATCTTTGCCGCCGTCGAGGAGCGGGCGGCAGAGCTGGTGCGTCAGCTGGCGGGGAGTGCCCTGTCGCAGGCCCGCTTTGAAGCGCCTGCGCTGCGGCCGCCGGCGACGCTGGCGGCTGAGCTGGCCGAGCGGCTCTTTCCGCGTGGCCTGGCGGCTCAGCTGGCGCATGCCGCGACGCAGGTCAACGCATCCCTGCTGTTCACGCTGCGTATCGAAGACGGCCTGATGTTTGGTCTGCGCGGGCCGGCGCAGATCGGCCTGTATCTGCAGCCCAACCGCGACGGAGATGGAAGCTGGGGGCTATCGGCCAGCACCGATGTCGCGACGCTAGACCCCGGTGGCGCAAACAGTGGACCGATCAAGGTGCTGCTGCAGGTTCTTTGCGGCCTGCCGGAGACGCTGCTCAACCCAGGGCGGAGCGTGATGGTCGGCGAGAGCCGGCGTGGGGCAGGGGGGCTGGAAGGCAAGTCGGTCTTCGGCACCGAGAGCCAGCCCAGCAAGGACCTGTTGCTGTCGCCGGCTACCGTCGACCTCAACGGCTGGCCAACCCAGATCCTGCTGCGACGTAGCGACCGCGGCTTTGTCGGCTTTGCCGGGGCTGGTGAGCTGACGCTGCGCACCCAGCCGAGCCCGACCTGGCCCATTGATCTGGCGATGGTCCTTTTGGAAGCGGCCGCCGTGGCGCCGAGCTATGCCATGGCGCTGCTTTCGGCCCAGAGCCCGGGCCTGCGCGACCGGCTGCTGAACACCGCGCTCGCTGCCACCGTTTCGCTGCTGCAGCCGCGCTACTACGGTCCGCTGTGCAACTTCAGCCGCATCGAAGGCGGAAGCTTTGTCCCGCTGGGCGTCGAAGGGGCCTGGGTGCGCTTTGCACCGTCGGATGCCAGCCGGCTGCACTTCCGCCTGGTCGCGGGACTTTCCAGCCCTCGCGATGTGTCGATTGAGTCGCTGGGCTCGCCGCCGCTTTACCTGCGGGCGCTGCAGTCGCGGCTTGTGCCCTGCCCGTACGAGGACGATTCAGAGTTCCGGTCGGCTGCGACCTTTCATCTGGTGCGCGGGCTGGCCAATCCGCGAGGCGTCTCGCTGCGCACCCACGAGTCGCCGCCGCGCTACGTCGTCGCCACCAACGTCGCGGGGGATGGGGCCGAGGGCACGATGGAGATCCTCGACTTCTACTTCCTGGGCCTGGAGCACGAGCAGCACGAGGCCAGCTTTCGCGACTCGGCCACCTTCTTCCTGGAGACCGCGCTGCGTCCGCCGCCGCAAGAGAGCGCCGTCCTGCGCCTGGGCGAGCGGCTGCTGATCGGCGAGGGGCGACGATCGGGCAATGGCCGCTACCAGCTGACGCTGAGCCCCAGCGGAGCGCTCTGCGTAGTTTCCGGGGCCGGGCCCGGCGATACCCGGGGAACTACTTGGACAAGCAGCGGCGGCGCCAGCGGCTTTCATTCAGCGCGCATGGAACCGAACGGCATCCTGCAGGTGGTGCGCGAGGCGCCGCTGGCCACCGGGTCCAACGCTGCGACGCTGGCGCTGAGCGAGGAGACCGTCGTCTGGCGCTCCGAGGTCTATGGCGAGCCCGGCGACTGTTTTGCTGCGGTGCTGGGCTCGGGCGAGCTGGGCGTGTTTCGTGGCAGTCCCGAGGAGCCGGGTGATCTGGTCTGGTCGTCTCGCCGCGGTGCCCTGCACTGGGCCAAGCGGCGCACTCCCGTCGCCGTCAACACACCGCGCGGGCTGTTGACGCTGCGCGCCGAAGAAGGCGGCGTCCGCACCGATGGCCAGAGCCTGGGCAAGCATCAGTCGCTGGAACTCTGGGAGCTATGGGACGGCCGCGTCGCGCTGCGCGCCCTCGATCACAGCTTCCTGTGCCGCTACAGCGATGCCGCTGGGCAGCGCCACCTGGGGGCGCGCACCAACGTGCTGACGCCCGATGCGATCTTTGTCCGGCAGGGCAACAGCAGCAGCCAGATCCTGCGCACCCCCGACGGTCAGGCCGTGGCCGATCGCGATGGCCAGCTGGTGCTGGGCGACTCGCCGGTGCCGCTGCGCCCGATCGATTTGCCGTTTCAGCCACTGCCGCGCAGCGGTCGCGCCTTCGAGCTCAGCAGCGCGCGCAGCGGACTTCTATGGACCGTCGATCAGCGCAGCTTGGAAGACGGTGCCCCCGTCGTGCTGCGCCCGCGCACCGGCTTTGCCGAGCAGGTCTTTCGCTTGGTCTACCAGTCGGCCGACGACACCTATGCGCTCGTCGCCGTGCACTCGGCCAAGTGCTTGGGCATTGCTGGGGCCAGCCCCAACGTCGGGGCCACCCTGGTGCAGGCCGCGGCCAACGGCCACCCCAGCCAGCGCTTTCGCCTTCGCCCAGACAGCGACGGAACCTGGCTGCTCTGCGCAGCGCATAGTGGACAGATCCTGACCGTGCCCGAGGCCCCAGCCAAGGGGGCACCGCCCCCCATCGAGCAGCGCGGTGTGCTGGGCGCCAACGGGGCCCTGCCTGAGCGGGCTCACGACAGCCGCTTTCGTCTGCGCCCGACGCGCCTGCTCAACGACCGCGCCTTGGCCCTCGACCTCAGCGTCGGACACGCCCCGGCGGCCGTCGTCTATCGCGAGTCCCGCGGCGAGTCCGCGCAGTTCGACGGCCTGCTTGCTAACGGCAATGTCCACCTCGTCGGCGATTTCGGGGCGCTGGGGCGCTCGCAGCTCTTGTGCATCAACCGCACCACCAACACCGGGCCGAAGCTGCGCGTCTATGACCTGGCCACCGGTCACCCGCCCTGCGGCGCCGTCATGCACGAGGATTGGGGCGAATACGACTGGCTCAACGGCTGGGTCGACGCCAACGACTGGTATCTGGTCGGCGACTTCATGGGCCTGGGGCATCAGCAGCTGGTGCTCATGAACCGCGGCGGCTCGCTGGGGCGCGTGATGATTGCCGACCTGGCCACCGGCTACCCGGTGCAGATCCGCTACTGGGAGAGCTGGGGCCAGAGCATGTGGCTCGACGGCTGGCAGGACGATGGCGACGTGCACCTGGCCGGCGACTTCCTGGGTCTGGGCTATGACCAGTGGCTCACCATCAACCGCGGGGGCCAGCACGGCCGCATCCGCATCACCGACGTCAAGGGCGGCAAGGCCCGCCACCTGTACCAAGAGAACTACGGCGACAGCACCGTGTTCAACGGCTGGCTCGACGTGGGCGATGTGATCCTGGCCGGCGACTTCCTGCACCGTGGCTACGACCAGCTCTTGTGCTGCGATCGCAGCAACGGGGCCGGCGGCCTGCTGATCGCCAGCTTTCACGGCAAGAAGCGCGCCCCCGCCGACGTGCTGTACACCGACACTTGGCAGGCCGGCTCGGCATTTAGCAGCTGGTTTGACGCTGGCGATGCGCAGCTGGTTGGGGACTTCTGCGGCCTGGGACACGATCAGCTGCTGCTCATCAACCGCAGCCAGAGCACCGGCGGCAAGCTCTTGGTCACCGACCTGGTGCGGGGCCGCCCGCCCAGCGAGACGCGCTACTACGAAGAGTGGGGCCAGAGCCTGATCTGCGACGGATTCGGCGAGATGTCCGACATCGTCGTGAGCGGCGACTTCGCCGGTCGCGGCTGGTCGCAGGTGCTGTTCCTCAAGCGTCGCTGAGGCGCAGGGCAGGGCAGGGTAGGCCCCCTTCCCCCCCGTCGCTGTGCCTCAGCGTACAGGTGGCGGTGGCGGTGACAGCGAGGCCGGTCGCAGCGGATCAACGACCGCCTGCGCCGACGCGACCCCCGGCAGGGCGACACCTGGCGGCCCGGCGTAGATCCGCGGCGGCGGTGGAAACTTGCGGGCCAGCGGCAGCGCGACTTGCAGCACGCCGGGCACTCCGTTGGGCCCCGCGTCGAAGATCTGGCCTTGCTCCAGGTAGATCGTACGGAACAGGTCATCGTAGCTGTCGAGGCGGCCTACGTAATTATACAGGCGACCCGGCATCAGGCTGGTACGAGTACTGGGTTCGATCCGCGGCACGCGCACCAGCACGTCGTACGAGCTGGTCGCGCCTAGCTGACGAAAGAGCATCGCCGCCGCGCTGACTTTCACCAGCTGACCCGTCCAGTGCACCCAGCGATTCTTATAGAACCGCGCCCAGACTTCCGAGCGCTCGGTCTTCGTCAGCCCGTACTGCATAAACGTCTGGTGCACGACATCGAAGCAGGCATCGATAAAGACCGGCCGCAACATCTCGGCATCGCTGGGCGGCGGGGCGGGCGGCGGCCGTGGAATCGCCGGGGTCGCGGCGGGCGGTGGCTCAGGCTCGTCATCGCACGCGGCGAGGCTCATCGCAGAAAGCAGAAGCAGCCGCCGCAGCCACATGCGTCCAGTATCGGCCCAAGCCCACGACCAAAGAAAGGGGCAACCCACAAAAGGCCAGCCTAGCCAGGCCAGCCTGGAATGCGACCTGCGCAAGTCCCGCAGCGTGACGCCGCAGACGAAGCAGGACCCGGTGCCAGCCTCGACCCAGGCCAGCCCAATCCAGCGGCTGCCTGAGTTGACATAATATACATTATCGGCGTTTTTGCCCCCGGGGATGGGGATGCCTAACTTGGGTCGCGAACCTTTGCCCGGTGCCGCTGCCCAGTGCCGCAGACCGTGCCGTTTGCGGTTAGGGCCAGCCCGGGTTGCGAGCCTTGGCCCAGCACCGCAGACCGTGCCTTAGAAGCGCAGCCCGTTTGCGGTCAGCGCCAGCTTGGGTCGCGAGTCTTTGCCCAGCGCCAGCGTGTAGCCATCGCTGGTCGTCACGCGGGTGTGGCTGTAGACAATCATGGCGATGCCGCCGGCCATGAGCAGCGTGCCGACGCCCAGGTTGACGCCGCCCGCGATGAGCATGCCGCGCGACGTGTCGGCGTACTTGACGTCGGCGCTCGACAAGCCGGCTCCGATGGCGGTGAAGACGATGCCGACGACGGTGTGGATGCTGCCAAATGTCGTCATCACCACGCCGCCGGCCCGCACGCCGCGATGGCCGGCGTTGACTGACAGCGCCACGACCCCGGTCTGCGGTAGCTGAAAGCCGTCGCTGGCGACAATGCCCGCGCCGCGGATCGAGTAGATGCCATTGGGATCGACGGGCACGCCGCACGGCATGCGACAGATATGATCCCAGGTCTGGTAGTTACGCACCGCCGCGTGGCGAAAGCCGATCGCGAACATCACGCCGCCACCGCGTAGCTGCGACAGTGTGGCGCGCAGATCGTTGCTCTGCATCTGCACCAGGGTTCCTGCGGGGGCCGGTGGCATCGCTACGGGAGGTTGCGTATACGGCTGCACCATCACCGGGGGCGGCGGCGGCGGCGTCACCACCACCGTGGCGGGCGCGGGCAGCGGCGGCGACGGGAGCGGCAGCGACGGGGGCCGAGGGGGCAGAAACTGTGCCTGAGCAGCCGCCGGCCAGAGCAGCGAGACACCGACTAAGCAAGGCAGGCTAAGAGCAAGGCCACGCAGAGTCCGCATCCCCCTACTCTACCCTCTTCCCCGTCGAGAGCGTCGGAATTTTCGGGCCTGCAAAACCGCTAGGGCTGCTCGCGCGTTTTCGTTACCCTAATTCCTGCTCTGCAGAGTCCGCGGCGCTTCGCTAACGCCCACTTGCTGTGGGCTTCCGCGACCTGCATCCGGTCCACGCTAGGGGTGTTTTGATGCGAACCAGAGTGCTGTCGGTTGTTCCGCTTGTCTGTCTGCTTTTGTCCGGCTGGGGGGCGGCGCAGCGCGCGCCGAGTGTGATCTGGCAGCCCCTGCCGCCCAAGAACCCCGATGCCGAGCGGGTGCTGCGGCCGGTCGGTCCGCCGATGTCGCTGACCTCGTCGGATGGCACGGGGCTGATCCTGCAGTCGCTGACCGCGCGCTCGGTGGTCGAAGATCCGCTGGCCTTTACCGAGCTGAAGCTGGTGTTCCGCAACCCCGAGCCGCGTCAGATAGAAGGGCAGTTTGAGATCACGCTGCCGCCCGGCGCAGCGATCTCGCGCTTTGCGATGCGCCTGGGCGACCGCTGGCAAGAGGGCGAAGTCGTCGAGCTCCAGGCCGCCCGCGCCGCCTATGAAGACTTCCTGCACCGTCGGCAGGACCCGGCGCTCCTCGAAAAGCAGGCCGGTAACCAGTTCCGGGCCCGCGTGTTTCCCATCCCGCCGTCGGGCGAAAAAGAGCTGATCCTCTCGTACTCCGAAGAGCGAGTGCGCGCCGACCAGCCGTATCGCATCTATCTGCGCGGCCTGCCCAAGCTGTCGCGCCTGGACATCCGCACCATCCTGGCCAAGAGCGCGACCCCGGGGGGCGTGACCTCGTCGCTGGGCGGGACGGCGGTGACGCATCAGAGCGTCGAAGTCCAGAAGGCCGACTTCCAGCCTGATGTCGATTTTGAAGTCGCCGTGCCAGTGCCGCCGCCGAATGCGCAGGCCTGGTCGGGACTGCGACACGAGAACCTGTTTGTCGCCCGCGTGCAGCCGTTTGCCGACGTCAGGGAAACGGACAACACCGTCGCCCCGCTGCCTGGTAGCGTCACCGTGCTCTTCGACACCAGCGCCTCGCGAGCCCTGGGCTACGGCAGCCAGGTCGATGTCCTGGCCAATCTGGTAAACGAGCTTCGCAAGCGCGGCAGCGGCTTTCAGCTTCGCGTCGTCGCCTTCGATCAAGAGACCGAAGAGATCTTCGCCGGCAAGGCCGCCGACTTTTCGCCCGGGCACTTGCAGCGCCTGCGCGATCGACGGGCGCTGGGCGCGTCGGATCTGGAGCGCACGCTGCGCCAACTTTCTTCGGTCGGTGCCAGCCGCGGCGGCGTCGAGCGCGTGCTGCTGATCACCGACGGTGTGGCGACGGCCGGCGATAGTGAAGCCCCGGGTCTGCAGAAGCTGGTGCGCGATCTGGCGCAGGTCGGGACCAAGCGGCTCGATGTCGTGCGCGTCGGCGGGATCCACGATGACACCATGCTGGGTCGGCTGGTGACGGCTGGCCTGCCGCAAGACGGCGTACAGCTGGAAGGGGATCTGCCGGCCCCGGGCCTGGCGGGACGCCTGCTGCGCCCGACGTACTCGAAGATCCAGGTGGCCGTGCCGGGCAGTCAGTGGGTCTGGCCGGTGGAGCTGTCGGGCGTGCAGCCCGGCGACGAGTTCCTGGTCTACGCCGACCTGCCCGCCGGCGGCGCGCAGCCGCACATCGTGCTGTCGGGTCCCGGGCTGGGCAACATCGACCGACCGATTACGGCATACGGCGTGACGCGGCCGCTGCTGGAGCGGGCCTGGGTCGGGGCGCGCATCAAGCGCCTGATGTACCAGCGCGACACCATGGCGGCGCAGGACGCCGATCTGCGCGAGGCGTTGCGGCACCAGATCATCGACCTGTCGACCAAGTTCCGCGTGCTGTCGGACTTCACCGCGCTGCTCGTGCTGGAGACCGAGGCCGACTACGAGCGCTTCAAGATCGATCGCCGCGCGCTGACCGACATCATGACCGTGGGCCCGACGGGGATTGAGCTTCTGGGGCGCAAGAATCAGATCGCGATCGCGCCGCCGCCGCCGCCCCCGCCGGTGCTGATGCCGGTGGTGCAGGAAGCAACCAAGGGCGATCGGGGACGTCCCATGGCCGCGCGGTCGGAAGCGCGGCCCGAGGCCAAGGGCAAGAAAGAGGCCCGCATGAGCCCGGCGGAAGATGGCGCGATGGCTGGTGCTGCCAGCCCTCCGGCCGCTGAGCCGATGCGCAACATGCCACGTCGCGCGGCCGACAAAGACCAGGCTCCGGGCGGCCCGCCGATGGCGCAGGGCATGGCTGCCCCGGCCTCTCCCAGCACGGCGATGGAGCGCGAGGAAGCACGACCGGCCCCGGCTCCTCCCCCGCCCCCGCCGCCAGCGATGTCGGCACCCGCTGCCAAGACCGCGGTCGTGGTCAGCAAGCCGCGTCCTAGCACCGGGGCAGCCATGCCTTCGGTGCCGCCGGCGAACCTGGACGGCGAGTTCATCGACGCCCGCCGCCGCCCAGACAGCAGCATGGCCCGCCGTCAGCCGCTGCAGATCGCAACCGGCAACCGCCCCGAGCCGCCCCCGCCGCCGGCCGCCGAGCCCTATGAGGGCCGCCTGCGCGAGGTCATGGATCTGCTCAAGCAGAAGCGCCCGGCCGAGGCCCTGAAGGCGGCGCAGAAGTGGCGCGACGACGACGCGGGCGACGTGCTGGCGCTCATTGGCCTCGGCGAGACCTATGAGGTGATGGGTCAACTGACCCAGGCCTCGCGCGCCTACGGCTCGATCATCGATCTGTTCCCCGGACGGGCCGACCTGCGACGCTTTGCCGGGTCTCGCCTGGAGCGCGTCGCGGTGCGCTACGGAAAGGCCATGGAGCTTGCCGCCGACACCTTCCGCAAGGCCAAGGACTCGCGCGCCGATCACCCGAACAGCCACCGCTTCCTGGCCTTTTCGCTGCTGCGCCTGGGCCGCTACGCCGACGCGCTGGAGGCAATCATCGCCGGCGCCACGCGGCAGTACCCCGGCGGTCGCTTCCGCGGTGTCGATCGCATCCTGTTCGACGATGTCGGCCTGGTCGCCGCCGCCTGGATTCGCAAAGAGCCCAAGCGCGAGCCCGAGATCCGCGAGCGCCTGCGCGGCATCGGCGTCGAGATCCCGACCCAGCCCTCGCTGCGCTTCGTGCTGAGCTGGGAGACCGATGCCAATGACGTCGATTTCCACATCTACGACGGCCGCGGCGGCCACGCCTACTACAGCTCGCGGCAGCTTCCGTCGGGCGGTGAGCTCTATGCCGACGTCACCACCGGCTACGGGCCTGAGTGTTTCAACATACCGCTCGACAACAAGAGCCGGGCTTATCCCTATACGCTGCAGGCGCACTACTATTCGCGCGGCCCGATGGGCTACGGCATGGGCAAGCTGCAGATCGTCGAGCACGACGGCAAAGGCGGCCTGAAGTTCGTGGACCGGCCGTTCATCATCATGGTCGACCGCGCCTACGTAGATTTGGGCGTCGTGCCCAGCGCCCTGCCC
>DAORCZ010000192.1:0-10740 GCA_035345735.1 Pseudomonadota bacterium
CGGCCCAGGTCTCGGGCGGTCGCGCCGGACGGGGCCGCGGGGCGGGGGGACGGCGGGCCGGACCCGCCCAGCCGAGGGGGGCATTGTCGACGCCGTCGAAGTCGTCCATGTCGAGCTGGCGCATTCCCCCCTTGGCCTTCTTGGCTGCGCCGCCGCCGGCACCCAGATCGCCCATGGCTAGGCCACCGGCCATCGGGCCCGCAGCGGGCTTGGCCTCGCGGGCCTTGTCCGCCATTTCGGCTTTGGGCGCGGCCATCGGCGGGGCGGCGGCGACGGCCGGTGCCTCGGTGGCTACCGCGGCCGGAGCAGCCATAGCCGCTGGCGAGGCCGGTGCTGCACGTGTGGCCATGGGGCGAGCGGGGGCCGAGGGCTCTTTGCGTGCCGCGGCGAAGTCCTTCTTGGCTTCGGCAGCGGCGGCTGGGCGCTCATCGGCGAGCGCATCGGCGGCCTCGGCATCGCGCGGCGCAGGTCGCTTGGCCAGCGGCGCGGCAGCCTTGCCTTGGGCCACGGCCATCCGCTTGTTGGGCTCGGCCGGTGGACGATCCGGCTTGGGTGCCTTTTCGGCCGGCTGTTCGTTTTGGGCCAGGGCCTCTTCGGCGGCATGCCCACGCGCGCGGCCCGTCGAGGCCTTGGTCCCCAGCGTCCCCAGGATCCCGCGCGCCACCAGCGAGCCCGGCAGCCACTCAAAGCGCCGATATCCCCGCGTCCCCATCAGCAGATCCATGGCCAGCCCAGACTTCTCTTCGCTGAGATCGAAATAGAAGTTGGGCTCCTCGATCTTCCCCGGCAGCTCGGGCTCTAGATACAGGCGCGACAGGATGTGCCCGGTCTTGTCGTCGGCGAAGGACAGGACGGTGTCATCGACGACGGACAACGCGACGTCGGCCGGGATCGGGCTGCCGCCGGCATCGCTGGTAAGGATTTCTAGCGATACGCGATCGCGAGGCACGTAGTTTTTCTTATCTGGCGTGACCTTGACCGCCATGCGAGCGCGGCGCTGGCGATAAATCAGGCGCTCAGCGAGAGGCCGCTGTCCCTCGTCGAAGACGGTGACGCGGGTGACGCCCTGGGCGCGACCGACGGTCTCGCTGCCCTGACCGCGGGGCTCTAGGTAGACCACGGCGGGCGCGCCGGCCGGAACTTCGACGCTGGCGCTGTCGAGCAGGTTCTCGCGTACGACGGCGCTGACCAGGACTTTCTTGGCTGTGCTGCCGGCGCAGCGCACGCTGACCCGCGTTGCCCCTAGCTGCCCGTCGAGATCGTCGAAGCTGCGCAGCGTACAGCCCTCGAGCTTCGCGGCCGGCAGGGCGTACTGGTCGGTGACGCCGACGGGACGGTCGATCTCGACGTGGTAGACGCGGCCCAGGGCAGGCGTCAGGTCAAAGCGGCCCAGGCCATCGCGCACCGAGGTAAAGCGCGCCGCAATCGCGCCGGTGTCATCGACGACGCGGCCCGAGATATCGGCCGGCTTGCCGAGGGGATTTTTGGCTTCGAAGTAGACGCGCCCGGGGACGCCGACCAGAAGCTCACCACCCTCGGGGTAGGTGGCGAAGTTGAGCTTCTTAAGGACGATGGGGATGCGCCGAGCGATCGACTCAGTCAGGCCGCTCTCGTCGGCGAGCACGGTCAGCAAGCCATCGCCCAGGGCCATCTCGGCCGGCAGGTTGAAGCGCACCACCGCTTCGCCTTGCGCATCGGTGGTGAAGTTGACGCGGGGCAGATCCTGGCCGTCGAGCCGGACCATGGCGTAGAGGGCCTGGTTGCGCAGCGGCTCACCTGTCGTGCGCTTGACCTCGAAGGTGGCGCTGACCTCGTCACCTGGGCCGTAGGCCTTGCGCACGAACTCCAGCTTCATCTTCAGGCGCGGAGGCTCGTAGCTGGCGACGACGATCGGCCGCTCGGCGGTCTTGCCGTCGAGGGTGCGCAGACGCAGCGTGTACTCGCCCCCGGCGATGCCGGCCGCCAGATCGAACTCGGCCTGGGCCATGCCGGCGCTCTCGCGCGCCTTCTTCTTTGCGACCTGGGCCCCGCGCGGGCTGATGAGCTCGATGTACATCCCGGCGGTGTTGTGCCCGCCGGAGAAGGCGCGCGTCGTCAGATCCCAGGCCTTGATCCACACCGTCTCGCCCGGCTTGTATAGCGGCTTATCCGTCTGGATATAGAAGCGGCGGCTGGCCTGACCTTTGAAACGGTTTTCGATCTGGGCCTTGAGCCCCTCGGCGGGCGGTGAGCCCGGCAGACGGGGCGAAGCGGGCGGCGCTGCCTCGGGGGCGACCGGCGGTCGCGGCGGCTTCGGACCACTCGGGCGAGGCGTCTCACCCTCCGCAGTGACCGGCTTTTCGTCCCCGGGGCCCGGCAGCACACCGGGGGCTGAGGCGGGCTGATCGAAGTCCGACAGCGAGCCGGTGCCCGGTTGCGGCGTGGGGCTGACCCCCGGCTGCTCGCCGCTGCCTTTGGGGGTCGGGCCCGGCTTGTCGCGGATGTCACAGCCGGGGGTGGTCAGCGAAAATAGACACAGAGCCGCAGAGACGCAGAACAACGACCGTCGCATGAAGTCCTCCAAGCGGTAGCCACAAACGCACCGGAGGCGGTTTCGGTTTGCGCCCCCCGAACAGCCCCGCTTTCGTCTGAACCGACGAACCCAGGTCATGATATCCAACCAGCTGCCGCAGGTGGTGCAGGATGTGGTGGCGGCTCAGGATTTTGCGCCGAGCGACGCTGCGTTTGTCGTCAGCCGCTGACGATGGAAGAGGCGGTCGCGGCCCCGCTCCTGCAACGACCCTTCGCAGGAGCGGGACAAAGAGGGAAAATACGAGATGGCAAATCGATGATGGCGAGTCTCACTTATCTTCTGCTTGGGCTGTTGCTGCTGCTCAACGTGCTTGGCGTCGTCGCTCCGCGCGTCTACGGGCCGCAGCTCGGGCTCCTGGGATCGATCTCGTTTGTGGTGGTGATGATCGGCCTGCCGCAGATCATTGTGCTGGGCCTGGGCATCACGCTGTTCTTGGCGTATCTGGGCGGGCTGTCGACGCTGCCTGGTCAGCTGGGACTGGCGCTGCACATCGCCTCGTGGACGCTGCTTTTGCAGCACCTGTGGCAGATGCGCAAGACCATGCCGATAGTCGATGGCCAGCCGGTTCTCGACGACGCGCCGATTTGGCACGAGCCTCCCTTTGTCAAAGGCGAGGTGTCGTTCTGGCCGTACCTCAGCTGGCGCACGGCGGCGATGCCGCAGGTGCGGGTGCGACGCAAGGTCGTCTACCGTCACGTCGATGGCGTGCGCTTGGTGCTCGACGTCTACGCGCCGCGTAAGCCCGCCCCGGCCGGGACGCCGTACAAGTCGATTGTGTATGTGCACGGCGGCGGCTGGGTCATCGGCACGCGTCGCCAGTCACCGTTCATGATGTTCGAGCTGGCAGCGGCCGGCTACGTTGTCTTCGCCATCGAATATCGGCACGCGCCGCGTTTTCCGCTGCCGGCGGCAATCGTCGATTGCAAAGCGGCGGTGGCTTGGGTGCGCGAGCACGCCCACGAATACGGCGCGACGCCTGATGCGCTGATCGTCGGGGGCTCGGCCGGAGGTCACCTGGCGTCGATGGTGGCGCTGTCGCCCGGCGAGCGCGGCTTTCAGCCCGGCTTTGAAGAAGCCGACACCCGCGTCACGGGGGCGGTGCTGTTCTACGGGGTCTATGACTTCGAGAGCCGTGTACAGCCACGCGCCCCGCAGATCCTGCGCCGCTTCTTTGAGGGCATCGTGTTCGGCGCTCGCTATCACGAAAAGCCTGATCTGTTCCTGCGCCATCAGACGATTACCCACGTCGAAAAGGGCGCGCCGCCCATCCTCATCATTCACGGGCAGTTTGACACCCTGGTGCCGATCTCGGACTCGCGCCTGCTGCACCGTCGGCTGCACGCTGTCGGGGCTCGCGCTCACCTCTGCGAGGTGCCGCTCGCGCAGCATGCCTTCGAGATTATTCCGTCGCCGCTCTACCAGCGCACGATGCGCATCATTCGCGCCTTCCTGCGCGATGTGCATCCCAGCCACCTCGCGTAGCATCCGATTTTGCTCAGCTCTTTGACCTGAGGATTGCGCTCTGTTTCTCCGGCCCGGCGGCCTCGCTCGCGGGGTATCCTGAGCTCTGGTAGGGGGGCGCCATGCACAGTCTAGTTTGGCGATGGTTGGGTCCGCGGGCTCTGTCGGCAGCGGCTTCGCTGACACTTCTTGCCTGCTCGGGGGTGAGTGTGCCGCAGACGTGGCCGTCTCCGCGCGAGTTGTGCCGAACCACGGTGCAACCCAACGTCAGCTTCGGCCCAGAGCAAGTCGTCGGCGATGGCACACCCGCTAGCTGCACCGCGACAGCGCTCGAGGACGCCGTGCGACGGGGCGGCAACATCCGCTTCTCCTGCGGCAGCGAGCCTCTGTTCATTGCGCTTGGCCGCGAGCTGACGGTCGACCGCGACACGCGAATCGACGGCGGGCAGCTGATCGCGCTGACTACGGGTCTGCGCAGCCGGGTCATACACCTCATGGGGCAGGGCGGAGCAGCGGTTACGCTGGCCCTGGCTGGGCTCACCTTCGTCGGTGCAGCGGGCGATGGGGTGGACGGTGCGATGCCGGCCGGCTCGTCGGGGGGCGCGGTCCTGCAGGAGGGCGGGCGGCTGTTCATCGACGACTGCGTCTTTCTCGGCAACCGCTCGGCGCCCAAGGATGCCTCGGTGAGCGGCGGTGCGATCTTCAATCGCGGCGGCGAGCTGGTCATTCGGGAGAGCAACTTCATCAGCCAGCTATCGACCAATGGCGGCGCGATCGGGGTTCGCGATGGCTCGCTGCGCATGGAGAACACCTGGCTGGTCAGCAACGTGGTGCAGGGGGTCGGTGGTGTGCCAGGCGATGGCGGCGTCGGCGGAGGCATCGATATGCGCGGCTCAGGGCGCCTGGTCCTGTGCGAGAGCACGCTTTGGGACAACTATTCGCAGTCGTTTGGCGGCGCTCTCTATCGACAGGGGACAGGCGACGACCTGACAGCCATCTACGGCGTGTCGTTTCAGGGCAACTACATCCTCCCCGAGCACACGGTGCAGAGCCTAGGCGGGGCGCTGTTCCTGCAGGGCACGCATGCGGTGATCGAGGCGACAACGTTCTACGGCAACGCGGCGGATGCCGGCGGCGCTGCTTACTTCGGACCGAGCACGCAGACACTGCTCCTTAACAGCACGTTTAGTCAGAATGCAGCCGAGCGGGGCGGTGGCGGTGCTGTGCTGTTCGAAGCCCGCGTCAGGCCGCTTCCCTCGGCGGAAATCGCCAGCTGCACCTTCGCGGTCAACCAGGTGACCTCGGACACGGGGGCGGGTGGGGCGATTGCCGGCGGCGGACCGTTGATCCGGCTGCGCAACAACCTCTTTGTCGCCAACCGCAGCCGAACCGAGCTGAACGGGCAGACCTGCAGCCACCCCATGGAGAGCGTCGGGCCCAATCTGCAGAACGATGCCGAGTGGAGCGACGGCAGCAGTGACGCCACTCGCGCCCCGTGCGCCCGCGGGATCACGTTCGGCGATACCCAGCTTATGCAGATCGACTTCTTTGGCGGGCCCACCAGGACCCACTACCTGACGGCGGACAACCTTGCCGTCGGGCTAGGGCGTGACTGCCCGGCCACCGACCAGCGCGGTCAGACTCGACCCATGCAAGGCTGCACCGTCGGCGCGTTCGAAGTGGAACACTAGGGAATCGCGGGGCAGAAGGGATCGCGGGTACGCCGCGAGTGAGCTAGCCGAGGACGAGGCGGAAGAGCTGCTGGCCGAGGAGTAGGCAGGAGCCCGAGGGGATCAGTCGCTCGCTGTGCAGGCGCAGGTAGGTACCGTTCGAGCTCGCGAGATCCTGCAGGAAGTACTGGCCATGGCGGTTCGAGACGCGCGCATGGGTACCTGACACGTAGCCGTCCTCGGGGAACATGATGTCGCCGCGTTCGCGGCCCAGCACCACCGAGTCGCCGATGAGCGGGAAGCTGCTGCCGTCGCGGCCACGGCCAATGATGATGGCGATGCGTCCCCAAAAGCCGGGGTTGGGCGAGCCCATCATCTCGGTGCCGTCGTCGAGCAGCCGCGGCTGACGGATGACGTCGAGGCGGGCCAGCTCTTGGCCGATGCGGAAGAAGTGGCCGTCGTGCAGCTGCTCTTCTTCGGTGATGCGCAGAAAGACGCCGTTTAGGCTTCCCGCGTCCCGGACCAGGCAGCGGCCGTCGGTGCGACCTGGGGGGAGCTCGATGCGCACGTGGACGGGCGACAGGTAGCTATCAGCATCAAACAGCGGCCCGCTGCCACGCCCAAGCAGGTTCACCCCTTCATTTAGGGGGTGGGCTCCGCCGTCGCTGCCATCCGGCCGCACCAGCACCAGGCGACCGCGATGGGGACCGCGCGCATCCTTGGGGCGCTGCGCTTGCTCGATGGGCAGCGGTGATCCGCAGTCCTGACAGAAGCGAAAGTTAGGCTGGTTGTCTTTGCCACAGGTCCTACAGATCACGGTAAGTCCCCCTCTGCTTCACAGAGGCTTGCCCTGCACATTGCTCAGACATTGAGCTCGACGCGGAACAGCTGCTGGCCCAGGAACACAAAGTCGCCCGAGAAGAGCTGCGACAGCACGGTCAGCTTCTCGTAGGTGCCGTTCTTCGACCCCAGATCGCTGACCTGGAAGCGGCCATCGTCGAGCGCCATGACCTGACAGTGGCGACCCGAGATAAACGGATCTTCCGGAAAGTTCACATCGTTGCCTTCGCGTCCGACGGTAATCAGGTCGGTGCGGGCTCGGAAGACCACACCCAGCTCGCCGCCGACGAGGAGCTGGACTAGCGCCATGCGCGAGGGGCGATGCGGTGAGGCGTAATAATACGTGCCTTCGCTGTCCGGCTGCGGCGGCTCCTCGGGCGGACAGGTCTCGACGCGCAGGATCTGCTCACCGGCGAGCAGCACGGATCCGGGCGAGACGATCTTCGGCCCGCGCAGCCGCACAAACACCCCGTTCTTCGAGTTGTCATCGCGGACGTAGAGCTTGTTATCGCGGAAGAAGAACGTCGCGTGGCGCGGCGACAGCAGCGGATCCTCGGGGAACATCAGGCCGCCTTCGAGTCGACCGGCGACGTGTTCCCCCTCGCTGAGGGGGAAGGCGATACCGTCCTGGCCTTCGCCTTTGACGAGGATCAGGCGGGCGCGGGCGCCCTGCGTGCCGGCCCAGGTCGGGCGCGCTTCGCCCGCGTCGAGGCGCAGACCGCAGACGCCGCAGAAGCGGTGCTCGCGCGGGACCTCGCTCTGGCAGCTTGGGCAGCTACGCACCGACGGCTTGGCGGCTGGGGCAGGACCCCCCGCGTTCAGGGGAGAGTTGCATACCGGGCACACCGTCGCGGTGAGCGGACTGAGCGTGTCGCAGGCATCGCAGACCAGGCCGAGCGTCATCAAGGAGCCTCAGGGACGGGTGATCGCTACTATCCGAGCGGGTCGAGGAAGAAAAGATCCCCGACCTAGCGTAAAGGAACCGATACCTTAGTCAAGTTGAAACCATGGCGACGGCCGGGGTGGGGCGGAGCGGGTGGGCCCGAGGCCGCCACGCCCTCCGCGGGGTGCACTTCCGGCGAGCTATGGGCCGCCATGTGGGCGACTTCCCGACGGGACGGCGCAGCAGGCGAGTCGGTCGAGCGTGATATACAGGCGACTTCCGTGCGCAGCCAGCGCCCCCATCCTGCGCACTCCTCCCCGTCCGTCGCTGTAGGAGGTCGTCATGTCCTTGCCCGCTCAGTTCCGTCATCGTCGTCGTGCTTCTTGTCGCCCTGCTTCCGGTCTGGCCGCCCGACTTGGCTCACCAGCGGGCCTGGCTCTCGGCTGGCTCGCTTGGCTCTCGGTCCCTGGGTGTGGCGGGCCGGCCGAGGTCGCCGTCGAGCCCACCTCCGCTCGCTCGGCGGCGCTGCTGGCGGCTCCCGATCCGGCGAAGACCGTCACGATCCACGTCCACGGCTGGAACTTATCGGGGGCAAGCAAGACCGGCAGCGTCGGAGATGATCGCGGCGGCGGCGACGCGGTCGACGGCATCATGCGATTCTCTGGCCTGCCACACGGGCAGAAGAGCCCCACCGCGACCAACCAAATCATCGCCACCGAGTACTACGGCTCGACGCTGCCCTCGTACTACACGGCCGCCGACCGGGCCGAGGTCATGGCGCTCAAGGGCGTTCCCCGCTACGCCACCATCGTCGGAAAATACGCGCGCTACGTCCTCGCCCGCAGCGGCGCCGAGGGCGTGAACCTGACCTGTCACTCGATGGGCTGCCTGATCTCGCGCTACCTCATCGAAAACGACGTTGAGCACCTGGCCAGCGACGGCAAGCTGCGGCGCTGGGTGTCGTTCGCGGGGGTGGTTGGTGGGGCCAGGCTCGCCGACATCGACAAGGGCCGCTGGCTCGACGCCTGGGCCAAACTGCTGGGCCTTGATCTCATCGACGTCGAGCACATGAACCGCGATTGGGTCGAGAAAAACGTCGCGGTCTACGATCACAAGCGTCCCGACGGTAACAATCCGCTGTTTGGCAAGCTGCTGGTCCACCATATCGTCAGCACCAACCCGAAGATCGATCGGGCGCTGAGCATGCCGCTCATGGATCTGTTCGGGTACGGTGGCGCCGCCAACGACGGCATCGTGCTCGCCGAAGAGATGTACCTGCATGAGCAGCAGCCGAGCGCGCGCTGGCCGACGCCGAGCGGGGCTCTCTTGCCGGTGACTCGCAGCCACCACTTCGCCGACCACTTCACGATCTCGGAGCAGAGCTCCGCGCAGGCGATTGCCGCGGCGAACCTGGTGGGTTCTCGTCGGGTACGCGTCAGCCTAAGCAGCGTGACGCTGCTGCATGACAAAGAGCACCGCTTCTTTGACACCGCACCCGCCGAGATCGTCGTCGAGAGCAAGGTCCGCTATCCCTATGTCGCCGCCATCGATCCGACCAATCCCCTGATCAGCGAGACGACCATGGAACGCCGCGTTGCGCCGGTCTTCTCCATGGCCCAGGGCGAGACCAAGTCGCCGTCGCTGGTGCTGTTCGATGGGCCGGTTTTTGATGCCCAGACGAGCATCGCGCTCGACATCCGGCTGGCCGAGACCGACTTCTACCCCGCCGCTGGCATCAACGAAAACGCGCTATCACCGACCGAGACGCTGGGCAGCTTCACGCAGGAAGTCCCGCTGCGGGGCGGCGACTACACCGTCAGCACGGCCGATGTGCGCTTCACGCTGCGGGTGGTTGTCGAGTCGCTGTACTAGCCTTAAGCCTTGTCAGGCTCGGCGCTGCAGCCAGCTTGTGTCCTTGGGGGCTCTGCGGCATGCTGCGCCGCCATGAGTGACCAAGCCCCCATCGTCGTCGCCCTCTCGGGGGGGGTGGACAGTGCCACCTGCGCCGCCCTGCTCGTCGAGTCGGGCGAGCGCGTGATCGGGATCTCGATGCGGCTCTACTCTGCGGGCAGCAGCGCCGCGGTCGAAGGGGGGCGCTGCTGCGGTCCTCGCGATCTAGAGGACGCTCGTGCCGTCTGTGCCCACCTGGGGATTCCGTTTTACGTCGCCGACTACGAAGCCGACTTTCGCCGCGCGGTGATGGATGACTTCGTCGACACGTATCGTCGCGGACAGACGCCCAATCCCTGCGTTCGCTGCAACCAGCACATCAAGTTCACGCCGCTTCTGCGCCGCGCGCGGGCCCTGGGGGCCAAGGCGCTAGCTACCGGCCACTACGCTCGCATCACCCATGACAGCGACGGTGAACCGGTTCTTTTGCGCGGGGTCGATGCGCAAAAAGACCAGTCGTATTTCCTGTTTGCGATGCCCAAAGAAGCGCTGTCGTTTGTGCGCTTTCCCTTGGGCGGTATGACGAAAGACGAGGTCCGCGCCCATGCTCGGCGCCTGGGCCTACCGAACGCCGACAAGGGCGAATCGCAGGAGGTCTGCTTCGTCCCCGACGGCAACTACGCAAGCTTCGTCGAGGGGCACGGCTCGACCGAACCGGAGGGGGCGGGCCAGCTTTCCGGCGAGCTTGTCGACGACCAGGGGACCGTGATCGGCGAGCACGGTGGCATCCATCGCTATACCGTCGGTCAGCGCCGAGGACTCGGCGGCAGCGTAGCAGCAGCCAGCGATGGCGAGCCGCGCTATGTCGTGCGCATCGATGCGCTGACCCGTCGCGTGCACGTCGGTCGCAAGGCGGCGCTGGAGTGCCAGGAGGCGCTGGTCGGCGAAGCTCATTGGCTGGGAACGCCGCCGAGTGCCGGTACCGAGCTAGCGGCCGGCGTGCAGATTCGCTATCGCCGCAAGCCGCAGGAGGCCCGCCTGCGGGTGCTACCAGACGGGCGGGTTGCTGTGCACTTCGCCGCTCCCGAGCTTGCCGTGACCCCAGGCCAGGCCGCAGTCTTCTATCGCGACGACCAGGTCCTGGGCGGGGGCTTTCTGGCCGCTTAGGCGCTGGCTGCCGTCGTCCAGCAGCGATGACGGGCGGTGCGTCCGGGCTACTTTGCGGCGAGAGCAGCGATCGTCGTCTGCAGCGTGTCGTTGCCGCGCAGGCAGGGGAAGCAGTCGAGGAGCCCCAGCGGGCCGCAGTTATGCGTCGATTGCAGCGACTTGAGGTGCGGCACCAGGCGCGCATCGCCAAGCTGCGCCGCGCGGGGCAGCAGGGCCTTTTTCTCGTCGCAAGAATCGGTGCTGCGCAGGTCGAGCGC
>DAORCZ010000193.1:0-3783 GCA_035345735.1 Pseudomonadota bacterium
CCGGCCAGGACACGCGAAGATGGGGCGTCGCGCGACTTCTGCGGGGGGCAGCATGGCAGCCGAGTGGCCATCGTTCTTTATGCACATCGCCGCCGGGCCGGGACGGGCCTACACCGCCGTCCCCTTCGAGATCGAAGAAGACGGCCGCGCCTGTCGCTACAATCTGCGGCTTCTGCAAGCCGACCAGTTCGTCGTAAGTGAGCAGGTGCTGCTGCGAGATCTGCCGTCGGAGGTGAGCCCTGCTGAACAACGCCGCTATGTGCTGGAGCAACTAGAGGCTTGGCTGCCGAACGGGCCGGATGAAGCGACGCTGCTCGCGCTGCGGGTGCAGGCCGGCAAGCTTCCGCTATCGCGGCTGCAGGTGGCGGCGCGCTGTGGCTACGGTCCGGCGGGCGCGGCGCTGTCGCGGCTGTCGCAAGCTGGGCTGCCAACGACGCAGACGAGCGACCATCCGGCCCAGAGCCTGCTTGTCGATCTCGCGGCGCACGATGGCGCGCTGGCGACGGTGGCGCTGTGCGCGATGCTCGTCGATCTGGCGACCCGCCTGCCGGGCGAGCGACTGCCCGAAGCCGCGGCCCCGGCGCTGGCCGCCCTTGCCAGCTGGCAGGCCCAGCCCGATGCGTCGAGTGTGCAGGCAGCGACGGCGGCCCTGACACTACTGCCGCCGGCCGAGGCCGGACGCTATCGGCCGGCGATCTATCGAGCGCTGGAACGTGCCGTCGATTCATTGTCGCCCCCGCATGCCGCCGAGGGGCTGGTCGCCGCGCTCCGTCACGCCCTCGACTGGGCGAGCGGCGCCAACCTGCCGTATCGCTTTGCGGCACTCGAAGCCCTGCTCGTGCCTACCGCCTGTCGAGCCGTGCTGGCCACCTGCCTGGGCTACGCGGCGCAGCTACCCGCCCCCGAAATTCCCGCGGCGAGTCGCTTTGAAGTCGTGACCCAGACCCACGACCATGGCGATATTTACGAGCTAGAGCAAGACACGATTTATTACGTTGTCGATCGCAGAACCGGCCAGGCCGTAATGGAGTTTCGTGGCCACGACTATTCCACCTATGACGGCACCTGGCAGCACCAGTCCTCTTCCGGCGTCACAAGCGTCACGGTCAGCGCCGATGGGACGCACGTACTGGTCCGCGAGGCGGGAGCCGAGCAGCGACTTCCGATCCCCGGCAGTGAGGCCCCGCCGCCCCCGGCCAGCGAGCCCGCCAAGCCGACCGCACCGCCGAAGAGCCGCCGCTCGCGCCGCCGTCGCGGGGCGCAGACGAAGAGCGAACCCAGCGGCCCCGAGTGTCCGCGCTGCGGCGGCCGCGACCGCACCGCCTGCGTGGAGACGGACCTTTTGGAAGGCTCGTTGGAATTTTATTATTTAGTGCATACCGAGGTGAGGTATCACTATCATTGTGCGGGATGTAAGACGGATTGGTCGGAGACGGCTTATTTATAAATCTATCACGTTATCTCCGAACCCAAGATCGCCAGTCTTGATTACGGCATAACCAGCGGCTTGTCCTGCTTCTTCGGCAGCTTCTCTAGCACCTTGCGCACCACGTCGCGGCGCTTGTCCTGATCCGACTCCAGCGTCTCTTGCTTCTTCTGCAGCGCGGCCAGGCGGTCTTCGGCATCGAGGATGCGCTTGAGAACGGGGTTCTGCACGGCGCCCGCCGCCGTCTCGTGTCCCATGGCCTTGAGGTGCTCGCGCAGGCGCTCGATCTCTTTTTCGGTCTTTTTGATCTCGCTCTCCGACTTGTCGAGCTCGCCCTTGGCCACTTCGAGCTCGCGCTGACGCAGCGCCGCTTCGCCGAGGATGGCGCGCTCAGGTGCGGGCAGGCTCTGCGTCGCGGAAAGCTCGGTCAGGCGCGTGGTGGTCAGCGAGGCCAGGCGATGGCCGCTCTGGCGACCGGCGAGCATCGACATGGCGCGCTCTAGGCGGCTGCCGGCGGCTAGCTCGAACACCGCGATGGCCTTGTTGCTCTCGGTGTTGAAGTCCAGGCGGTCGGCGCCCTGCACGCGTGCATTGGCGCCGATGTCGAGCGACAGGTACAGCGTGCGCGCCTGACCGCTGCGGTTCTCTAGCCGATACAGCGCGTCGGTACGGCGCAGGAAGTGCTCTTCCAGCGTGTCGCGATCGAAGGTCACGCGCTGCGGCTCGTCGCGGGTCTGACTCTTCACGCTGCTCAGCGAGACATCGAGATCGCTGCCGTATTCCAAGAAGCGCCGCTCGCCCGGCTTGAGGCGCTCGATGGCCGACTCACCGGCCAAGAGCCCGTCGCTGTAGATCGTCATTGGGCCGGCCGGCAGGGTCTGCTTGGTGCTGTTGACCAGGCGCAGACCGGCGCGCGCTGTGCCGCCTGGCTTGCTCAGCGTGGTGATGATCTCGGCCTCGACGCCTTCGTTAATGAACGGCAACAGCGCCGAGCTACGCGCCCGCAGATCGATGGCGTCGTTCATGGTGTAGGCGAACAGCGAGCCCGACTCGATGCCGCTCGACTGCGCGACGGCAGCCAGGTTGCCGACCTGCAAGAGCGAGCTGTTGCTGTCCGACCCGACACCCGCGCCGTGACCGATGGTGCCGATGCTGCCCAGGCCAATCGTGCCCTCGCCAGTGCCACCGCCGCCCATGCCCGTGCCGCTAAGCCCCAGGCCGCCTGCGCCATAGCTGTCACCGATGTGATCGCCCCACATGCGATCGGCGTTGTTGGAAAGGAGCTGCGGCACGGTCGACAGCTCGTTTTCCGGCGTCACCAGCTGACGGCGGGTGTAGCGCGGCGCAGCCAGCGGAAACAGGTACGAGTCGGGACGTCCGCTGATCAGGTGCAGCTTGACGGCGCGCCAGTCCTCGTCGGTGTCGTTGTGGATAAGAGCCCAGCCCTGCAGGCCGGCGTTGCCTTTCTGATCGCCGACCACCAGGCGATAGGTGACGCGCCACAGCGGCGTCTCGGCGAGATAGCCGAGCGTAATCGGCCCGCCGTCGCGACTGAGCAAGCGCAGCATGCGCTGCGACTGCGCCCCACGCTGCGTCACGGCATCGAGCGCCGTAGCCAAGCGACCGGCGTACGTCGGATCGAGCGGACGGATCGCGCTGATCGTGCTCGTCGGCACCCGCACCAGCTCACCCCCGTCGGTGAGCAGCATCAGCACGAGCTCAGGCTTGGCCGCAGAGCCCGGCTTTTCGCCCTTTTCTCCTTTGTCTTCGTCGCCCTCTTTTTCCTTCGTCGTGTCCGAGGCCGAGTGGCCGTTGCGCTGCACATCGATCAGGCGACCGCTCAGCGAAAGCTCGCCGATGCGCACGGACAGCGCCGAGCCTTTGAGCGACAGGAGTAGCTCGCGATAGCTGACCGCATCATCGTCGTTCTGCGGCAGGCCGGCGAGCGCGCGCCCCATGCCTTTGCTGACGCTGGTCGGAAAGGACAGGCCATAGACGCGAGCGTTTTTGTCCTGGCTGTAGATCACCAGCGTCTTGAGCGCATCGTCGAGATGCCCAGCCGGCAGCGGCAGCCCGGTGTCATCGCCGCTGACCGATCCAGCGCGCTCGAAGTAGCCGATGCCGGTCTCGTACAGCCGCAGCGTGCGCAGCGGCAGGATCGACAGCGAGGTCGGCGCCCGCGTATACGTCGGCGTGCAGCCCAGCCCCGACACGAGTGAGAAGCCAAGCCCCCAAAGCAGAGCCCGTGACCGCGACCCAGCCGAGGAACGTTTCACCAAGGGATTCGATAGTTTGCGCATCAGAACTCAATATTCTATGCGCGGGCTGGCGGCCGGACTACCCCCGAAATTCCGGCG
>DAORCZ010000193.1:3883-10710 GCA_035345735.1 Pseudomonadota bacterium
GAACTCAATATTCTATGCGCGGGCTGGCGGCCGGACTACCCCCGAAATTCCGGCGACGGCGACGCGTAGGGGGATGGAGGGAAAGGGGCGCTACCGGCGCGGGCGCGGGCGGGCTGCGATGGCCGCGATGGCCACAATGGATCGACCATGCCGCGCCGCAATCGCTGCGGCTCGCGACTGAATCGCGCGTGCAAGAAACGCGGTCGCGCTCGGACTGCGGCACGCCGACGGGCGACAAAATGTCGGCAGGGTTCACAGGCCGTGCATGCGCCGGCCGTGGGCCCGTTTAAGGAGAATGTCCATGAGAGCCTGGCAGCTTATCGGCCATGTGGGCGTGTTCGTCGCGACCTTGGGCCTGGCGTGCAACGGCACCAGCCTGGGGGGGACGACGTGCCTGGATCCCAACAACTGCGAAAACCGCAACCCCACCCCGATGGCGGAGTAGAGCGCGATCTTCATCACGCCGACTCAGGTGATGCTCGACTCCCAAAACGGGGCGAAGCCGACGCAGCAGTTCTCGGTGACGGGACAGCGCCCGGACGGCACCATGTCGGGGCCGCTGGCTGCGACCTATTCCGTGCCGCCGAACGGCATTGGCACCATCGCTCCCAACACCGGCGTCTTTACCGCCACCGGCGAGGTCGGCGGCACCGTCGATGTCACCGCCACGGTCATCAGCAATGGCGTTTCGGTCACGGCCACGATGCAGATCACCGTCCATATCTCCAAGATCATCCTGACCCCGGGCACGCCGGCCGATGCCGCCACTCGCTTTACCGGCACACCGGTGGCAAACGCCGCCAAGTCGGCGAATCTGGTCTAATCGCATCACCATCACCAAGCCGAATTTCTCGCTGGTCGTCTACACCGTGCACAGCGGCACCAGCTTTAAGTTCGACTACTTGCCGGACGCCTCGACCTGGGCCGGTGTGGCGCAGACCAGCGTCGACAGTGACGCGGTGCTGACCGTCGACCGCTGGGCGATGGCAAGCACCACGGTCTACAGCGGCAACGCGGTGAAGATGCGCTTCGCCAAGGGCTCGCTCCTCGGCAGCATCTATTACTGGGAGATTCTCAACGCCAACCTCGGCCGCGTCCTGCGCATCAACGACGGCACCAACGTCGCCTCCTCTTCATGCCGACGCCGCCCAAGAGCCCGCTCGACAACAGTAGCTGCGTGGGCTGCCACGCGATCTCGCGCGATGGACGCTACATGGTGAGTCGCCTGGGCGGTGACATCAACGTCGCCGCGATCTTCGACCTGACGAACGATCTGTCGACGAACCCACCGCCGGTGCAGTACCCGGTCACCAACACTCTGCAGCGCACGTTCTTCGCATCGTGGCGACCGGACAACAAGCGCATCATCGTCAACGAGACGAACAACCTGCGCCTGCTGGATACCGCAACCGGCGCCGCAGTCACCCCGACGCAGGGCACCCTGCCGGCCAGCGCCGCCACCCAGCCCTACTGGTCGCCCGACGGCAACAGCATCGCGTTCTTCTCGGAAGCCAACAACCGCGGCGATGCGCTGTCGGTCGGCAACCTGTCGATCCTGCCGGTCACCGGCCCCGACGCCTTTGGCACGGTGCGCCGCGTCCATACGGCAAACAGCATCGCTGGCTCGACGGAAGACAGCTATCCCAGCTGGTCACCGGACTCGAAACGGATCGCCTTCCAGAACGGCACCGATGCGCGCAGCAACAATCAAGCGGGCGGCGCCTTGTACCTGATTCACCCACCGGCGGCACGCCGATTCGTCTGGCCAAAGCGGCGGGCGGCAACGCCGGCACCGAGACCGTCTACGTCCCCAACTTCTCGCCGATTAACGTCGGCGGCTACTACAGGCTGACCTTCATCACGCATCGCCCCTACGGCAACGCATCAGTCGGCACCCTGGGTCGTGCCGCGCCGCGCCAGCCGCTATGGATCGCCGCCATCAAGAACAACCCGCAGCCCGGCGAAGATCCCAGCTGCGTGCCCTACTGGATGCCCGGCCAAGCGACCGGCTCGCAGAACATCTCGGCCTACTGGACGCCGCAGGCCTGCCGCAAAGACACCGAAGCCTGCACCGTCAGCAGCCAGTGCTGCCGCGGAGTCTGCTCGGCTGGCAAGTGCGTGCCGCCTCCCACCGACCAGTGCCGCAAAGAAGGCCAGACCTGCGGCGGCTCCGGCTGCTGCCCCGGCAGGCAGTGCGATAACAGCACCAACCTCTGCATCCAGGTCATCGGCTAGCCCCGCGAATCCACCCACCGCACGCTCCGCCTCCGGCTTGCGCAGCCCTTCCTTCCCATCGCTGATCCCATCCGTCCTCAGGTTCGCTGAGGCCTGTCCCCAAGAAAGACGATTTGCTTCATCAGGCCGCCCGATAAACCCTTGTCCTCGACGGAAAACATCTTCCTTTGGGAGCGACTTCGATGAACGAAAATCTAGAGCTGGGGCTGCGCATAACGCTGATTGGGATCGGCGCAACGGGTGTCATGGACGCCTGGGCTTGGCTGCTGCGACGACTGGGTATCCCGTCGCTTAACTTTGCGTACCTAGGGCGCCTGATCGGTCACCTGCTTCAGGGACAGTGGCCGCACGGCAGCATCGCCAAGGCCCCGCCGGTGGCGGGTGAGCTATGGCTCGGCTGGACGGCGCACTACTCGATCGGCATCGCCTTGTGTGCCCTGTTGGTCGCGATCTTTGGGCTGGGCTGGGCGCGCTCGCCGACGCTGGGACCGGCGCTGTTGATTGGCGTGGTCACCGTCGTGGCGCCGCTTCTGATCCTGCAGCCGGCACTCGGCGCGGGCATCGCCTCGACGAAGACGGCCGCGCCGCTGGCCAATAGCCTCAAGAGCCTGGCCACGCATACGGTGTTCGGCCTGGGGCTGTATCTCGCCGCGCGGCTGGTCGCGGTGCTGATCCCGGCGGCGCGCTAGAGCCCTCAGCAGAACCGAGGGCAGACCTCCAAACATACGATTGGACCCTCGACGCTGCGCGACAAAAAGTAGTCCCATGACCACACACGCTCTGGCGACTCCGCAGCCCCTCCTCTCCACCCCAAACCCAACCCCTGCCCCCAAGACCAGCGAGGCTCGCTTGGCCCCGACCCCGCTGTGGCGCGACCTGACGCCGCTATGCCTGATGGTGTTTACGGAATTTCTGGCGATGGGACTGCCGCTTCCGGTGCTGCCGATTCGCGTGCATGAAGCCCTCGGCTTCGGCTCGTTCTTCGTCGGGTTGGCCCTGGGCGCACAGTCTTGGATCACGCTGCTGTCGCGGCACACCGCGGGGACGCGATCGGACCAGCGGGGACCGCGCCACGCGATGATGTGGGGCCTTGCGCTGTCGGCGCTGGCGGGGCTCATCTCTGCCCTTTCGACCGCCGTGCTGCAGCCGTCGTGGAGCCTGCTGGTGCTGCTCCTTGGACGTGGCCTGCTGGGGCTGGGCGAGAGCCTGGTCATCACCTCGGCCCTGGCCTGGGGCGTTACGCTGGCCGGCCGTGAGCGCTCGGGCAGCGTGATGGCTTGGGTCGGCATCGCGATGTACGGTGCCCTGGCAGTCGGCGCGCCGATCGGAACTGCCCTCGATGCGCGCTTCGGCTTTGTGGGGCTGTCGCTCTTCGCCGCAGCGGCGCCGCTCTTGGGCCTCGCCGGCATGCCTCTGGCGAAGGCCGTGCAACCTGTTGGAGGAGTCCGGCTGCCCTTCTATCAGGTCAGCCGCCTGATCTGGCTTCCCGGGGCTGGCCTGTCGCTGTGCGCGCTCGGTTTTGGCGCCATTGCCGCCTTCGCCACGCTGTTTTTTCACGCCGAGGGCTTTGCCCATGCCGCGCTAGCGATGAGCGCGTTTGGTGCCGCCTACGTGCTGGCGCGACTGCTGTTTGCCGGTCTGCCGGATCGCTTTGGCGGCGCGAAGGTGGCGGCTGGCTCGGCCGTGGTGGCGGCCCTGGGTCAGCTGGGCATGTGCCTTTCGACGACGGGCAGCATGGCCGTCGCCGCCGCAGCCCTGACCGGCCTGGGCTTTTCGCTGGCCTTTCCGTCGTTCGGCGTCGAAGCCATCCGGCGCGTGCCGCCGCAGAATCGCGGCGTCGCCTTGGGAGCCTACGCGGCCTGCTTTGATGCGACGATGGGGCTTGGCGTTCCGGCCCTCGGCATGGTGGTCGCGGGCTTCGGCTATCGCGCCGCCTTCGCTCTCGGCGCAATCGGGGCGACGGTCTCGCTACTCATCGCACTTGGGCTGGCCTCGCGCCGCCCGCAGCACTAACGCACGCTGCCCTCCCGCACTCTGCCGATGTCGCCCCTTAGAGAGGCCCCGATGAAGACCCGCACTCCCTATCTGCTGCTGGCCTTGAGCGTGGTTCCGATGCTGGGGGGCATGGTGCGCCTGCTGCGGCTAGGCGGAACCATCGCACCGATTGCGGACGATGCGCGCTTCCTGCAGGCGCCGCTGCCGGTGCTGATCCACATCCTCGCCGCGTTTGTGTACAGCGTGATCGGCGCCTTCCAGTTCGATGATCGGCTGCGCGCCCGCCACCCGGCCTGGCATCGCCGCGTCGGCTGGGTCAGCGCAGTCGCGGGCGGACTGGCGGCGCTGTCAGGCATCTGGATGACGCTGCGCTATGCCATTCCGCTGGCCATGCAGGGCCCACTGCTTGCTGTCGCGCGTCTGATCGTGGGCGTGACGATGACGGCTTCTCTGGGGCTTGCGATCGCGGCGATCACGCGTCGGGATGTGCGCCGCCACCAAGCCTTCATGATCCGGGCCTACGCCCTCGGTGCCGGCGCAGGCACGCAGGTGCTGTTACTCGGAATTCCCGCGATCTTTGTGGGTGGAGAGATCACGGGGCTCTTGCGCGATGGGCTGATGGTCGCAGCCTGGGGTCTCAACCTTGCGATCGCTGAAGCGATCCTCGCGAGACGCAGCGGCTCGTCGCGACGAACGCGCTCGCAGCCGCACGACCCGCAGGCAAGCCCGGTCGCCTAAGCTGGCCGGTCGGCGCTCACCATCGCCATCGCCGCCGCAAGGAGCGGGTCCTGCGCACGACTCGCAAGCTGCGCAAACAGCACGCGGACCCGATTGTGCGCCGGCATCAGCAGCACCACCTCGCCCCGCGCCTCGGCCGTCTGAGCCAGCCCGGCATGCAGCAGACCCACTCCCAGCCCGCCGGCAATCAGCGCGCGCGTGACATCCTCGCGATCGACGCTGATGATTCGCTTGGGGCGGATCTTGTGCTGCTGAAACAAGCGCTCGGCGGTGCGACCGCAGCAGGCACTCGCAGTGGGATAGATCCACGGCAGGGCGGCCAGCGCCGACATATCCAGCGGCGCGGTCTGGACCTCCAGCCCAGGCGACGAGGCGACGTAGATCTGAAACTGCGAGACTTCAACCGTGCTCAGATCTGGCTCGGGCTCACCGGCTTCGTTGTAGAAGCCCGCGTCCAGGCTGCCACCCCGCAGACCGGCCAAGATCTCGGCCGATGTGCCATGCCGCAGGACGACTTCGACATCGGGACAGCGCTCGGCCAAGCGAGTGAGCAGCCGACCGATCGCGGCATGACCCGAGCTACTGCCCGCGCTACTGCTCGCTCCCAGGCGCAGCTTGCCGGTCAGCTTGCCCTTGATGCGCGTCGCTTCGTCCATCAGCTCCTGATGCACGGCCAGCGTCTGTTCCGCCTTGCCCAGCAGGCGCTGCCCATCGCGGGTCAGGCTCATGCCGCGCGGCGTGCGCGAAAACAGCGTCAGACCCAGCGTGTCTTCCAGCGCCTTGATGTGGGCGCTCACCGCCGGCTGGCTCAGATGCACCTGCTCGGCCGCGCGGGTGATGCTGCCCTCGCGAGCGACGGCGATAAAGGTCTTGAGCTGATAGATGTCCATCGGTCGGCCTAGTCCTGCCGCACCAAGATGGCTCGCGAGTACAGCAACGTGAAGCCGGCGCGCTGCGCGTTGTGCTGCGACTTCGAGCCGGGCTGCGTCGTGATGACCGCGAGATCGCAGCCCGCCCGCGCGGCATCGGCCAGGCGTGCGGCCAAAAGCGCGCTCTGCACACCGCGGCGACGCAGACCCGGCAGCGTCGCCGAGCCGCAGAGCTGCGCGATGCCGCCACACAGACGCAGGCTGGCACCACCGGCAATGATCGGCGGACGCGCGGCGCCGGCGGAGTCGGTCAGCTCGGCGACATAGCGGGCAAAACCAGGCACGACCACCAGGTCCGCCATCGCCGCCGCAATCACCTCGCGCGGGAAAGATTCATGCGAGGGCCCCCCCGGCACCGGGTCGGGATGCGCAAAGCCGGTGACGACGGCATCGAGCCACGTCGAAAAGCTCGCCGCGTCATCGGGCTGGGCAACAAAGGTGCGCAGGCCAAAGGCGGGTTCCGGCGTCAAGTCGGCGACGGACAGCGCCCGCCCAAGGACGTTTTCGAAGGCCACCAGCTGATAGCCGCGACGGGTCAGCCCCTGTAGTAGGGCGCCATCGGCCAGCGTACAGACCTCGGCCTGAAGCGGCGTGCGACGACGCTGAAACTCGGCTTCGACGGCGCTCAGCTGATCCCAGTCAGCGGGCCCCAGCGGTCCCCCCAGGCCCAGGCCAATGAGCTTGTTGAACGGTGCCGGCTCCCCGATGTGCACGGCCACGCCCCCCGCAACCTCAGCGATGTAGACCTCGCCGGCTGGCTTACGCGCCGCCGAGACCATCGCCACGGCGCGGGTGAGACTCCCTTCAGCTCCCTCGATACGAGCGGCACAGCGGCCATCGGCAAACAGCATGTGCGCAGCGTAACGCACTCTGCCCCCGCCCCCCTGAATAAGCCTTCGCAATAGACGTCGATGTGGTTTACAGGCCCCG
>DAORCZ010000194.1:0-10657 GCA_035345735.1 Pseudomonadota bacterium
AGCTATCTTACGTAGATTGGAGCGCTGTAGAGGTATGGGTATTCATGTGCAAACGCTGCCGCCTCTTCGGCCAGCAGGTGCAGGAGGTGGCGAGGTACCACATGGACCTCAACCCGGTACGCGCCGGCCGGACGCGACGAGGTCTCGATCTCGACGCGCGGCGAGCCACCCGCCGCAAGCGCGGCGAAGTCGTCGGCGCTGTAGGTCCGAGACAGCACCTCTTCGCTAGGCACAAGGCCTGCTCCGGGAGCGGGGCCCGCTAAGAGGGCGCTGTAGCGCACCGACACCCGGAGGATCGGCTCTGCCCCGCGGATGTCGGCCGGGAAGGGCCGCGGCAACGACAGCTGCAGGCGCGCGCCGCGGGGAGCCTCGCCCCCTAGCTCGATCGTCGGACCGCCCGCGACCTCAGCATGAAAATCGAAGCCCTGGGGCGGGCCCATGATCTCAAAGACGCCGAAGCTGCGGCCGGCCGACACCGCCTCGCGCAGGCGACCGCTGGTCAGGGGCCTTTCCCGAGCCGGAACGAGCAGATAGTTGCCAAACCAGCGCATCAGTCGGCGATAGCCGTCACCGCGCTCCCCATCGGCCAGCGGATCTTTGAGCGTGTTTTCATGGATGTCCGAGCCCAGCACCGGGGCCAGGTGGTGCCCGGCCGCAAGCAGGGTATCGAACTTGGCCAGCTGAACGGCGTTGGGGGCCAAAAAGCCCAGGAAGGCGAGATCCGGCTCGGGTCCGCCCTCGCTGACCGGGCGCCCCGCCAGCCAAGGCACGAGGCCCACCAGCGCTCCGACGGGATCCAGCCCCAGGTAAGGCCCGCGGATCTTCGGGTCGATGTTGGCGTGCAGGTTGTAGACCTCCATACCGTCAAGCCCAGCCTGGGCCAGCTCCGTCAGCTGTTCCAGCGAGTGCGACTCGCCATGCGCCACCAGCACGGCCCCACCCGCCGCGTGAAAGGCGCGCACCGCCGCCGCATCGCCCGCCTGCATCGCGGTGTGCCGTTCGGCCACAGTGGCCCCCAGGTGACGACGCAGCGCGACGGGCATCAGCTCGTTTTCGCCACCGACCGCGAGGTGCACGCGATGGCCGGGAGCCACGTCATCGGCGCAGCGCAGAACGCTGCCGACGACATCGACGCCAGGATCGGGATCGGTGGCGCTGTGCTCGGCAACATCCCCGGCCGCGGCATCGGTCAAGAAAAGATCGGCAAACGGGCTATCGGCCATCAGCGTCGCGTGATCGGTCAAAAGCGCGAAGTCCTGCCGCGTCGCACACAGGCCGGCGCGCAGGTTGGCCAGGCAGGGCGCGTTGGGCCGGCCCGCCACCTGCGGTTTGCCATCGCAAGCATCGTGCGAATAGACCGAATGCAGGTGAATAATGCCGCGCACCGCCCGCAGGCCACGCTCGCTCACCGGCAGCGACAGGCGGGTCGTCGGAGGCAGGGTGCGATCCCAGACCAGGGCCGGCGGGGGCGGGCTGCTTGGCGGCTCGGCACAGGCGGACACCAGGCCCAGGCAGGCGATCAACGGACGGGACATCGCGGTCAGCGCAGACATGCGGCGCACTATATCGAAAGCCGGCGCAAACTCGGCTCGACCTTCTGCCGGGTGTCGCGTGGGCCGATGACGGCGGTGCTAGACCGAGGTTCGCGTGGCCAGATAGGCCGCCACCAGCTCCTGACCGATGCGGCGATCGTCTGGCGTGAGCAGGCTAAAGGCCGCCTCGCGCAGCAGGGCGTGGCGGAAGAAATACTCGCTGTCGCCATCGGGCGAGGTACTGGCGCTCTTTTCGATGATCTCGGCCTCGCGCAGGATGCGGAGCCAGGTATCCAGCTCCTCGGGCGAGTCCTGCCCCAGAAGCGGCAGCAGGCCGCGACGCGGAAAGGTCTCCCCGAACAGGCTGGCGGCCCGGACGACGCGACGGGCGCCACGTTCTAGACCGCTCAGCCGTGCTTGCAGCATGGCCAGGATGGTGGTCGGAGGCGGAAGCTCAGCGGCCCCGCTCCGCGGCGTGCGCAGGAAGGTCCGCACCAGCTCTTCCAGAAACAGCGGATTGCCGCCGGCCTGCGACAGGATGCGCGGCAGGATTCCGGCCGGCAGCGACGAAGGAGGTCCATGCTGCGCCCCCCGCAGGAGCTCTCCCACCAGGCGCTCGCTGGCCTTGCGACTGAGCCCGCCGAGCGCGATCTCTTGCACCCGCTCGGCCCACAGGCGAGGAAAGATCGTCGCTACTTCGGGACGCCCCAGCGCCAGGATCGAAAGCGGCAGATCGGCCAGCTCGCGCAGCGCCGACCCGACCAAATCGACGCTGACACCGTCGGCCCACTGCAGGTTGTCAAGGATGAGCAGGATCGGCTGCCGGCGACACTCGGCGCGCAGCAGATCCAAAAAAGCCGTGCACAGCTCGCGACTCATCACCCGCGGATCGCTGCGCGCGGCGCGCAGGCGAGGGCTGCTGGTGTCTTCAAACGGTACGCCGCACAGCTCGCCGATGAACTCAATCACCCGGCGGCGATCGGCTTCCGGCAAATCGCGGCCCAGGCGACGCTCCAGCTTGGCCCGCTGGTCATCGATCGACTCGCCGCTGTAGATCTGGCACAGCGCAAACACCGCGCTGCTCAGCAGGCCGTAGGGGGCGCCAGCGCTCAGCGCCGTCAGCTGGCCGACCCAGACCGCGACCTCCTCGCCGCGGTTCTCAAGACGCCGCATGATCTCGCGCCGCAGGCGGGTCTTGCCGATGCCTTGCGGGCCTTTGATCAGCATGGCCTCGACCTTGTATTCCTCGCGGCAGCCGACCAGCATGGCCTCGATCATGCTCAGCTCGGCATCGCGCCCCAGACAGGGAGCAAGGTCGAGGCGACCTTGGTCTTCCTCCTGCGCCTGGGCGCTGCTGGGGGCGAGGAGCAGGCGCTCGCCCGACAGGCTCTGGCCCAGCACGAAGAGATTGTCGAGCAGGCCGGCCGAGACCTCATCTAGAAGAATGCCATCGTCGAGCCCACTGCTGTGCGCGAGGAGCTGCTCCGCCCGCTGCACCGCCTCGCCGTGCGGCAGGGGGGTGTGCGACTCGTCGCAGCCTGTCACGAGCACCAAGCGGGCCTCGGGCCAGCGCTCCTGCAGCTCCAAGGCAGAGCGCGCGGCCTGCAACGCCTGATCGGCAGCACTCGCCGCCCCCCCAATCACCGAAAGCAGGCTGCCATCGGGCCGCCAGGTCACGCGCATCCCCAGCCGGCGCAGCTCGTCGGCCAGCTCCTCCCGGTAGGCCGGCTGCAGCTCATCGCCGCCCGCCCCCGCCGCCATCGGCGACAGCGACTGGGCCGACGAACGCGGTGCCGCCAAGACGACACTCATCAGCTCCAGCTCCAGCGTGCTCAGGCGGCGACGGGCCGCGGTGTCCGGCTGCAGACCCGCCGGCTCCTCGCCGAACGCGCCACTGGCCAGGATGCGCTCGACGGCCGCCAAAAGAGCGCTGGCGTCGTGCGGACGACGGCTCGCGTCCTTCTGCAGCATGGCCGAAACCAGCTCGCTCAGCTCTGGCGGCAGACCCGGTCGCACAGCGGAGAGCGGAGTCGCTTCTTCAAACAGCACGCGGGCCAGCTGCGCCGCGACGTGCTCGGCGACGAAGGGCGGCTGACCCGCCAGGCACTCATAGAGCACGCAGCCCAGCGCAAACACGTCCACCGCCGGGCCGATCACGCGATCGCCGCGCGCCTGTTCTGGCGCCATGTACTCCGGCGTGCCGATGACGTGGCCGGTCTGCGTCATGTTGCTGCCGATGGCATTGCCACCGCCGGCTCCCTGCATGCGGGCGATGCCAAAGTCGAGCAGCGTGACCCGCTCGACGCTGCGATGGCGCAGAAACAGGTTCGAGGGTTTGAGATCGCGATGCACAATACCCCGTCGGTGCGCCAGGCTCAGAGCGTCGGCGACACGGCGAATCAGGACCACGCTCTCGCGCACGCTCAGCGGCGCTCGGGCCAGCCGGTGCGCCAGGTCTTCGCCTTCCAGCCACTCCATCGCGAGATACAAAAATCCGGCCGGGGTGTGGCCATGCGCGACGTACGAGACGATGCCTGGATGCTGCAGCAAGGCCAGCATATTGGCCTCGCGCACGAAGCGCTCCATGTCGTTGGGGTTCAGGCCGCGGGCACTCGCCAGCTTCACCGCCACCGCCGAGCCGCTGTGCCGATCGAGCGCGCGGTAGACGGTGCTCATGCCGCCACTGCCCGCCAGCCCCAAGAGCTCGAAGCGCTGCCCAATAATCTGGCCGATCAGCGGCCCGCTCAGCGTCGTCGCACCGCCCGGTCCGGCGCCGATGATGGCCAGCTGCCCCGTCGTCCGCGCTCGCAGTGGGCCCCCCGGATCAGTCGCCCGGCTCGCGGCATCGCTCTGCGAGTCGGGCGTACTTTCGTGGCCCGGCGTCTGTTTAAACGAGTCTTTCATCACCCCATGTCGAAGAGCCCGGCGGGCCACCGGCGCCGCGTAGGGTTAAGGCGTCAGATTGGCGGGCAATGACAGTTTGTATTGTATTTCAGATTACTCGTTCGTAATCCTTGGAAGTCGGAGGATGTCTGATGTCGAGCCCGTCACGCCGAACTGTGTTGCGCCTTCTTCCCCTCTTCCCCCTCGCCGGACTGTTCGCCGCTGCCGAGGCCCACGCCACGCACTACGAGGCCCGGCTGTGCAATAGCTGCGGCTTTGGCAGCAAGAAAGACAACTGCGTCCGCTGCGGCAAGTGGGTTGGCAGCCACCGCATTCCGGCCCGCCTGTGCAGCAACCACGGCTTTGGCAGCAAGAAAGACAACTGCGTCCGCTGCGGTAAGTGGGTCGGCAGCTTCCGTCAGCTTGCCTACCTGTGCGGCAACTGCGGCTTCGGCAGCAAGAAGGACAACTGCGCCATCTGCGGCAAGTGGGCGCCCTAGGTCAGCGTCCGGAGGCCGTCGTGGGGGGAAGCGGCAGCCCGTCCCAGCGCTGCGCCCGCTCGAGCATGTCCTGCGCTTCGAGGTGCTTGGCGCCGGTCGGGGCGCTGGCCAGCAGCTCTTGGAAGAACTGGGTGGCCTCGGCGGCGCGTCCTGCCAGCAGGGCGGCTTGTCCGCGCAGGAGCTGGGCCTGGTAGCGAAAGCGCTCGTCGGGTAGGGGCTGCGCTGCCGACAGCGCCAAACCCAGCTCCGACTGCGCCTCGTCGTACGCCCCGCGCTCGTAGAGCAGACGACCCAGGATGTAGTGCGGCAGCGCCAGGTCCGGCTGGGCCTGGATCGCGTCGCGCAAAAGATAGGCCGACAGCGCCTCACTTCGACCATCGCTGGCCCGAAGACGGCCAGCCCGCTGCGCGAGCGGCTCGCCTACCAAGACGCGCAAAAGCGAGGTGCGCACGATCGCCGCGGCATCCGCCCCCTCTCCGCCCTCTGTCCCGGCCCCAGCCCCAGCCTCTGCCTGGGTCCTCACCCCGGCGGCCAGCGCCGCGAGCTTTGCGACAAGCTGCCGGCTGGCGTTCTCGTTGTCCGGCAGCGCGATGGCCCGCTCGAAGTGCGCCTGGGCAGTGGCCAGCTCGCCACGCAGCACCGCCAGATCCCCCAGACGCGCCTCGGCCCGCGACTCCAGCACGCGCGTCCGAGCGGGGTGCGTGAGCAGCTGGCTCGCGACCTGCGCCGCCTCGTCATAGCGCTCCGCTAAGTACAACATCTCCAGACGCTCGACTTGGTGCTGCGGCTCGCCGGGATCGTCGCGACACACCGAAAGCAGCAGCCCGAGCGCACGATCGAGATCCCCCGCCGCCGCCGCCAGTCGCGCCTGCTGTTTGCGCAGCGCGAGCTCATGGGCGCAGACCTTGTGAAAGACGGCGGGACGGCGCAGCCGATCGTGCGCCACGTCGCGCTCGCTCACCGACAGCGGCTGGGCGTCGATGAAGGCGTGGTAGTCGGTCTCAAGCTGGGCAAAGGGCACGCCGTAGGCAGCGGCGAAGTCCGCGCTCCGCCCGCCGCGACGATGCGCCGCCAAGAGCGGCCCAGCCCCGTGCCGCCCCAGCAGGAAGTGGCAGAACGATCCCGCCAAGGCATAGGCCCGACTCGCGGGTAGGCGATAGAAGCCCAGCCCGAAGACGGCGCTAAGCGGCGGCTCCAGGCCCGCCTGACGCATTGCTCGCACCGTCTGATGGGGGTCCAGATCGCCGCTCCCTCGCCAGTCGGCAGCGACGGCAATCCCTTCGATCATGCCGGGCTGTGGCACGCCGCGGCTCAGCGCCAAGTGCAGCACCCGATCGCCGACCGCTCCCGCAAAGATATGCGCCAGCTCGTGACGCAGCACAGGATGCGGCCAGCCCTCGTAGTGCAGGTACATCTCGCGCCGCCAGGGCTTGGCGATGTAGGTGAAGCCCGCGCCCATCAGCCGACGCTTGTCTTCGACGCTGTCGAACAGATAGCTGACGACGCGCGGCGCCTCACTGGCCGACGTCGCGAGAGGCGCAATCCCCAGCCGCTGCAAGATCCACGGCACTTGCCAGTTAGGTTCGACCCCCAGCGTCTCGCGAAGCTGCTGATAGCGAAGCTCGTGCTCACGGGCGAGGAGCCGAATGTCGCGCGCCACTGCCCCACCGGGACGATAGCGCAGCACGAAGTGGGGCGTCCGCAGCTCGCTCGTTAGGTGGGCCTGCAGCGTCGCCACATCGCCGCGACAGCCCCAGCGCGCCGCCGTCAGAAAAAAGAACAGCGACAGCCCCAGAAACAGCACGCAGGACAGCCCCGCCCCCAGCCGGCTGCCATCGCCGCGCCGTCGCCCCGCCAGCCGGACATCGCGCTCGCCCAGCCCCGGCAGACGCAGCGAAAGCGACTCTCCCGATAGCCACAGCCCGCACAGCGAAAGGGTCAAAAACAGCGTGCAAAGGTGCAGGACCCGCGCGGCCAGAAAGGCGCTGCCGATGCTGATGTCTTCGTCGTAAAGCGCGCCGGGGTAGTAGCCAAAGAAGGGATCGAACGAAAAGATCGCCGGCGAAGCCAGGAAGCGCAGCAGCGACCACAGCAGCGAGGCCGCCACCAGCGCATAGGCCAGCGCGTAGGCGCGAGCCCGCGTTCGACAGAGCAGCGCCGAAAACAGCCCGGTCCCGACGCCGCACGCCGTCGAGCACAGCGGCAGCATGGCGAAAAACGCCAGCCCCGCGCCGTAGCTGCAGTTGCGCACGCGCACGCCGTTGAGCAGCAGCAAGAACAGCGGCACCAAGATCGGCAGGCCCGCCGCCAGATACGCCCGCAAGAAAAGGCCGAACACCGTCGAGAGAGGCGCACGCTCAGCTGCCTCGGCACTGATCTGGGCCCGCGCCGCCAGCGGACGTCCGGACTTGGGCCCACCCGACTTGCTGGTCCCGCGCGAACGCTCGCGCCCGCCGCGCCCGCGCGTCACCGCTCGCACGCCGTGGTGCACCCCCGCTAGCGACGACAGAACAGCCAGCACCAAGCAGCTCTCGTAGCCCAGCACGTTGAACAGCGGGACCGCGCACAAGAGCGCTCCGATCGCGGCCCAGCCCACAAAGGTGAGTGCCAGCCGCAGCCGCGTTGCCACTCGCTCATCGGTGGGAACGGCACGGCCCGCACGACCACTGGGCACACGGCCACTGGGCACACGACTGCCGACGTCAGAGCCGGACACCGGAGGCTGCGCTGGAGGCGTTGACTTCATCGCGCGGCGCAGTTTAGCCTGCGAGTCCACGGTCGTATAGATGGCAGAGTCCCCCTCCACATCCCTCTCATCGTCGGTCGCCGCCGCAGGCCCAGCTACCGACTCCCCTGCGGGTTCCTCGTCGGATTCATCGTCTATCCCGGCCTCCGGGGGGACGGCGAGCAGCGGGGACTTCGCGACGTTTATGCGCTTCATGGCGCCGAACCTGGTGACCGCCGGCTCGATTGTCTGCGCCGTGCTCGCCATGCAGGCCGCCCTGCGCGGAGACTGGGTCGACGCCTGCTTCTGGGTCCTTTATTCGACCATCACCGACAAGTTCGATGGCCTGGTGGCTCGCGCCCTGAAGGCCAGCACACCGCTTGGCGTGCAGATGGATTCGCTGGCCGATCTGCTGAACTACGGCTTCATGCCGGCCGCCCTGGTCTACGCCTGGTTTGTCGGCCATCCCACGCTGGGTTGGAGCAGCGGCCCGGCCTTGATCGCGCTGCGCGCCATCTGCGTCTTTTACGCCGTTGCCGCCGCCTTCCGCCTGGCCCGCTTCAACGTCAGCAAGGGCAACCCCGACTTCTTCTTCGGCACGCCCACCACGTTCTGTGGCGGCATGATGGCGTCGTTCCTGCTGTGCGCCATGAAGTACGGCGAGCCCGCCTGGAGCCCCGGCTTCGACTTCCCCGGTCTGCGCCTGTTTGGCAGCGTGCGCCTCGATGCCTGGGTGCCGTACATGCCGCTCCTTCTGGTTTTCTTCGCGTGGTCGATGCTGTCGTCTTGGCGGGTCCCCAAGGGCGGCCGCATCACCAACCGCTTCGTGAACTTCTACATCAGCGCACTCGTCGTGGTCGGGTGGCTGTTTGCCCTCGTGCGCTGGCTCCCCGAGATCGTCTTGTTCGGCGGCACCCAGTTCCTCTTGTGGGCGGTCTACGCACACTTCGCGCAGACCCCCAAAGAGAAGCCCGAGCCCCTGTTCCCCGCCTAGTCAGCGACGGCAAAGCCGTCTGCACAGCGTCGCTCTGGGTGATCCGCCAGCGAGGCCGGCCAGGACCCCCCGCCTGCCACCAAGGCGCTTGCCCTGCAGGCGTGCGTTGACCCATTGGCAGCATCATGAGATTTTATTGTAAGGCCGTGTACCTTTTGGCGCATCGGACTGCGCCTGGGGTCAGGCCCCATACAATCCATGGCGCCGCGCACACCTCATCGCCTTGACCCCAACTGGACTCCCCCCGAGAAGTTCGACGAGTACCGACTTCTCTGTCCGCTCTCGCAGGGGGGCATGGGCACGGTCTACCTCGGTCACGACACGCTGCTAGACCGACCCGTCGCGGTGAAGTTCATCCACGCCATCGGCGATGAGACGGGCGCGCATGTGCGCGAGCAGATCCTCAACGAAGCACGCGCCGCCGCCCGCCTGCAGCATCCCAACGTCGTCACCATCTACCGCGTCAGCGAGATTGATGCCCACCCGATCATCATCTCGGAGTTCGTGCGCGGGAAAAACCTCGACGCCATCGAGAAGCCGATGGCGTGGCAGAAGATCCTCGACATTGGGCTGGGGGTTGCGCGTGGCCTGGCGGCTGCCCACCGTCGCGGCGTCCTGCACCTCGACATCAAGCCCGGCAACGTCATCGTGCAGAGCGATGGCGAGGTCAAGCTGCTCGACTTCGGCCTCGCCAAGCTCCTTGACCTAGGCATCGGCTGGGGCGGCGCCGAGCTCAACTCCGACGAGATCCGGCGTAGCTCGGCCGCGACCCCGGAGGTCGTGGCCCCCACCATGGACTTCTCGGGCGAGCAGGCGGCTCTGTTGCTGGCCAGCGGGCCGATGCAGACCCTGGCCCGTGGCGTCGCCATCGATGAGAGGACGGCGAAGGGAGGACAAAGCAGCAGCGAGCAGCCGCCGGTCACAGGTGCCGTCGCCAAAGCGGCGCGCGCCGGAGTGACCCCACCCGCCGTCGCCACCGCCCCCAGTGCCAAGGCCGCTGGCCGCGCCTGGGACTCGGACGAGCGACGTTCGCCGCCTGCTGTACTGCCGGAGAGCTCGTCCGACATCCTGCCGGTGGCAGGCGACTCTTCCGATAGCGGCGCCGTGACCTCTGAGCTGCCGCGCCTGCCCCTCAGTGCGACCCCGCCGGCCGCCATGAAGCCGCTGCCCACCGGCATCCTGTCGTCGCTGGCCTGGTCCCTGCCCGAGGTCAGTTCCGCCAATCGCATCGCCGGCACGCCGCTTTACATGGCGCCGGAAATCTGGCGCGGTGAGCCCGGTACCCGACGGGCCGATATCTACGCCACTGGCGTCCTGCTGTATGAGCTGGCCACCGGCTCGCCGCCGTTTGCCGACGTGGCGCTGCAGGAGCTTCCGCAGATCGTCAACCAGCGCGACGCCACCCCGCTTTACAGCGTCGCGCCCAATATCGATCCCCGTCTGGCGGCAATCATCGATCGCTGTCTGCGACGCGATCCCGCCCAGCGCTTCGGCTCGGGGGATGAGCTGCGCGAGGCGCTGGAGCAGCTTCGCCCCAACCAGAAAGCCGACGCCCTGCCCGAGGGCAACCCCTACCGCGGCCTCCTCGCCTTCGAAGCCGAGCACCGCGGCCTGTTCTTCGGTCGTAAGAGCGAAGTCGGCACCATCCTCGAACGCCTGCGGACCGATCCGTTTGTGCTCGTCGTCGCCGACTCTGGCATCGGTAAGTCGTCGCTCTGTCGCGCCGGTGTGCTGCCGCATGTCAGCGACGGTGCGCTCGGCGGTGGGCGCAGCTGGGTGGTGCGCTCGATGGTGCCCGGCAAGAAGCCGCTGACCGCGCTGTGCAACGAGCTGGCACCGCTGCTCAACCTCAGCGAAGAAGCGCTGGCCAGCAAGCTGCGCACCGACCCCAGCGAGCTCGGACGCATGATGCACAAGCAGATGGCGGCCGATCGCGGCGTCGTCTTGTTCATCGATCAGCTGGAAGAAATCGTCACCATCGGCGCCGAAGAAGAGGCGACGGTGGTGGCGGCCGCGCTGGGCT
>DAORCZ010000195.1:0-10621 GCA_035345735.1 Pseudomonadota bacterium
TCGGCTGCGGGCGATGTGTACCGACGGCGGAGAGACTTAATCGCGAATGACGAACTTCAGGGCGACAATGCGGCCAAGGCGTCGATCGCGGGCCTTGTAGACCGAGCCCATGCCACCGCGGCCGAGGGTGGAGAGGAATTCGTAGCGGTCCCAGTTGGGGACGGGGAAGGCGGCGGAGGTGACGACGGGGCTGGTCGGGATGACCACGCCGCCACTGGCGAGGGTGGCGGCTAGGCCTACGCCGGCGGATTCGGGCAGGGTCGCGTCGCCGACCCGTGCACTGTCGGGGGTTCCGCTTTCGCCGTCCTGGCTGCCTCCAGCGGACCGGCTCGATGAGGACACCGAGGCATTATATCGCGAGCTCGACGGGGAAGGGGAGGCTGCTTTGCGGCTGTACGCGGTCTAGCCCTTCCGTGTGGGAGGGCTGGCATTGATGCCGAGGCGACTCGCCAGGTACTCCAGCGCCCCCGGAAGGAAGTGCTGCATCCACACCGCGGCCTTGCCGTGGCCGGTGAGGATGCACTCGGCCTGACGGAGGGTGAGAGCGTCGGCGATCTCTTCGGCTGCCCGTCGGGCGGGCATCTGCAGCCAGGCCGGCGCGGCGTCCTTGCGATCGGGGTGCAGGCGGCCTTGGTTGTCGATCTTGCGGAACTCGGTGGCGATGAAGCCCGGGATGATGTGGGTAACGGAGACGCCGTGCGGCTTCATCTCCATACGCAGGGTGTCGCAGAAGGCGCGCACCGCGAACTTTGAGACGGCGTAGGGGCCGCCCCCCGGCAGCGGAAAGTAGCCGTTGACGCTGCCGACGACCGCGAAGCCGCCGCGTCGAGCCAACAGGTCGTCGCGCGTGGCGATGAACGTGCGCAGGACCCCAAAGTAGTTGGTCTCTAGCTGGCGGCGATGATCGGCCAAAGACAGGCGCGCAAGCTGGCCGCCGATGCTGATGCCGGCGTTGGCAATGACCAGATCGAGTGGGCCCAGCTTGGCATGCGCCTTCTCTACGGCGCGCTCGATGTCGCCATCATGAGCGACGTCGGCTTCCTCGAACAGGATGCGACAGCCCCCCTCGGCTAGCTCCCTGGCGAGCTGCTCTAGGCGGTCGCGGCGTCGAGCGAGCAGGACAAGCTGGGCGCCGCGGCGTGCAAGCTCGCGGGCCAGTGCCTCGCCTATGCCCGAGCTGGCACCGGTAATGAGGGCGGTCTTGTTTCGGAGGTCGGTATGCATGGGCCCCAGGCTACTCTGCCTGCCGCTGCAGCAAAAGCGGCGCCGACGAATGAATCGCTATGCGGATATCTGGAAATGTGAGGATATGGGTGTGATGATATGGGACAGGGGGGCATATGCTCTGGAGAAAAATGAACTAGAAAACAAATGATCCCGCGGAGATAGCGAAAAAGTGGACCTTGCTTCCTTGACGGTCGTCGGCTGTGAATGTATGGTTAATTTGATTGCAACGGTTTTAGATGTCAGCGGAGTCCTAAAGAAAAAGGATCATCCGACGGGCAGCTAAAATCGTAGATAACCACAGACGTGCCAGGGGCATTGTGGGGGAGTCTGATGGGCTATCCCCGCTGACCAATGCTTCCCGGCACGACTGCAACATAAGGTACGCCGGTCGGTATCCCGGTCCGGCGTGCTTGCGGTACTCGCGGGCGGCGATGGACGAGGGCTGCAGTCGGCTCGGTCGACTGGGCGCAGGTCGCTCGCTCTCCCCGCGGGGCCGATGAGCAAAGGAGGCGCGTCATGAGAACCTCGCTTACCGCTCTATGTGCGCTGGTGTTGCCGCTTGGCTTTTCGTTGTCGCCGGCCCTGGCCTCGCCTGGGGATAGCTTGGCCTCGCCGGGCGTGGTGGTCTTGGGATCGCCGCGCGCGGTGTGCGCTGCCCCGACCGCCGTGTGCGTGCGTCCGGGATCGCCGGATACGCTGATGGCGCCGTCGCTGCCAAGTGCCGCCCACGGCAGTCATGCAGCGGCAGATCTGCCGCCGCGCTTTGCTCGCCGATTCGCGATGGCGCCGCTCGGAGAGCGATCGGACGTCGATGATCAGGTGCCGTGGACACTGGATGTAGGCGCTCGGCTCCGGAAGCCAGCGCTGGCCGGGAACGCGGTGTTTCTGGTCTATGACTCTGAGGACCCAAAGGCGCTCGGGCATCGCGAAGTGGTGCGCGCCTGGCAGGCCGAGGTCCCGGCGGGGACGCGGCTGGCGGCGCGCTTCACGCTGAGCCCGAACGATGGCTTTCGTCCCGGACACGGCTACCGCATTCGCATCGTGCAGATCGTACGCGGAAAGGAGGTGCTGCTGAGCGATGCACCGCTGCAGTTGCTTTAGTCAGTGGCAACGTGCAGTCGGTCGTCATTGAGCTGACGGCCGTCCCCGTCCGTCGGAGGGGGGCCGGAGCGCTGCCGTGGGCGCTCCTAAAGCGAGACGAGCCGCGCCTCCGGGGCGGCGTACAGGGCATAGCCCAGGGACTCGTGCTCGCCGAGGGGACGGACGCGGCAGCGGGCTTGGCGGGCGGCTTCGGCGAGCGTGACGCCGAGGCGGGCTTGGCGATAGAACTCTTCGGCAAAGCGGGCGGCCGTGCCGTTCTTGACGGTCCAGGCACAGGCAACCAGGGCCGCCGCGCCGCCGCCGATGAAGGCGCGGGCCCACCCGCGGTCGCGGGCCATCGAAGGCGACTCGATGGCGCTCTGGCAGGCGTTGATGAACACCAACCCACCGTCGAGCGCGCGCACGACATCATTGCGCGCGGCCGGGACATCAAAGGGACGCAGCAGGACCTCGTCTTTGAGTATCAGATAGTCGGGAGCTACGCGGTCGGCGGTGTTGTCGGCGTGGCAGGCGAAATGCAGCACGCCGCAGGGAGCTTGCCCGTTGAGCAGGCGCTGCACTTCGGCCAGGGAGCTGAGCTCGCTCAGGCCCCCCGCCCGCAATCCGGCGAGGACGCGGCGCTCTCGCCCGACGGAAAGTCCAGGATCGGTGGGCGAGACCAAGGTGACTCCCCCCTCGCCGACGGCTTCGCGCGCCGACCCGGCATCGGTCCAGCGTGACACCGCGAACTTTTCCCCCAAGAACAGCTCGTGCCCACTGCGCCGATCGTTGAGCAGGAGGAGCTCCCACGGCACCCAGAGATCATGGCTCTCGATATGCAGCGGGGTACCGTCGGGAATATCGGGGGAGTCGAGGATCTGGCGCGGCTCGTCGCGCAGAAAGAGGCGGGCCAGCCACTCACCAAGCGCCCGGACCCGCAGCTCGCTTTCGAGGTCGGTTGGCAGGTCGGTGAGGTCGCCGATGCGACGACAGAACTCGGCGCTGGCTTCTTCGATCTGCTTATCGAGCGGGACCTCAAAGGACAGCGGGGCGTGACGCAGGCCGGGGCCGAAGAGCTCGCCGATGAACACCGGCTGCGGGCCGGCGTGACGGGCGCGTCGCAGGCGCAGAACGATGCCGCGCGGGGCGGGACCTGGCGTCAGCAAAATGGGCTCAGGTGGGGGGGGCGAGTCCGCCGCGACCGACTCAACCTCGATGCTCGGATCGGGCGTGGCGACGGCAAGCGGGCGGCTGATGCGTCGGCGCTCGACCCCATGCTGGCGAAAGATCACCGTTAGGCGATAGCTGCCGGCCTGCTTCGCGACGAGGAGAAAGGACAGCCGGGCCGAGCGACCATCGGGCAGCACGCGCAGTAGGCCCTGGGCCCCGCTGCGAAACTCGAAGGCGGCTGGGTCGTCGAGCAGAAGCTCGGTCTCGAAGTCGAGGGGGCCGGCTGCGGGCAGGGGCAGGTTGACCGCGGTGGTTTCGCGGCCTGCGGGGCTCAGCCCGGCCTGAACGTCGACGGAAAACGGCTGATGGAGCGCTACCGCCGGCGGCGAGCTGATGGCCAGCGAGGTACTGGGCTGCACCTGCCGCGGCTGCACCATCTGCTGTACGCGATCGAGGAGAGTGCGCAGCGGCGGGGTTGCAAACAACAGGTGTCCGGACTCAGCGGCGCCGTTTTCCGGCGGGGGATCGGACACGCCACGCGTGGACTCGAAGGCATCAGTCTGGCCGGTCGCGATCCCCGCGTTGCGCAGGGGGACCACAAGCTCGGCGGCGTTGAGTTCGATGGCAAGGGCCTCGAAGCAGCGCACGAACTCGCCCAGGCGCCAATCGGCGAGGGCCGCTTCCAGCAGCGGTAGGTGCGGTCGCAAGCGGTCGAGGAGCCGGGCAAACTCGTCGGGGTCCAATCGGTCGGCCTGCTGCTCCAGCCAGCGGTCGAGGGTGTGCAGCAGCACGGCGGGGGCGGGGGGGGCGGTAGGCAGGGACATCTGGGTTTCCTTGGCAGATCAGCGATGGCAGGCCGAGTGTGTCTGGCCGATTCAATAGGCGGTCAGGTGAAGGGCAAGTCGGTGGAGGGGACGGAAATCCGCCCCACTGCGCGGCGAGAAACCGGGCAGGGCAGCCAGGGGCAGGGGCGAGCGCGAGACCGACCACAGGAGCTCGATCGGGCCGTGCTCATCGCCGCGCAGATCCAGGACCTCACGGGCTCGGCCGCGCAGGCGCAGGCTGCCATCGTCGGCTCGTTCGGCAAAGGCGAACACTCGGCGCAGCTCGCCACCATGGCGCAGGTAGAGGTGCAAAAACGTCGGACCCGCGACGGGTCCCTGCGGCCGTAGCTGCAGGTCGACGAGCTGATCGGCGGCCAGCGTCTTTTGCGTCGTCACCTCGGGACCACACAGCAGGCAGGGGCGTTCGCTGTGCAGCGTCAGCGCATAGTCGGGAAGTGGGGCAATCAGCGCGCCGATCCAGCCCGGCAAGAGCAGCACGGTCGCGATGATCAGCGTCGCCGCAAGCCAGATGCCGAGCCCGCTCTGGGCCGAGAGAGGATGCACGGAGGGCCCGCTCCCCGCCGCTGGCGAGGGGGAAGACGGCACAAGCTCGGTCGATAGCGTGGGCTCGCTAGGCATCGTGGCACTCCTCCAACACTCGGTTGCTCGATCCGCGGGCACCGAGGACGGCAAACCTCTGGGAGACGGCTGCCGTATTGGTTCAGCAAAGACTCAATGAACTGCAAATGGTTGCGAAAATTAAGAAGCAAAATAATAAATCATTATAAGAGTATGGAGCATTAATTATTGTTATTGAATAGCTGCTTGGTTCCTGCCGCTAGCGCCTAGGGGACGTAAAGCCGCAGAGCCGTCCAGTCTGACGCCGCGGGCGAGCGCGCCTGCAAGGAACGCTGCGCCGCATGAAACGCCGAGCCGAGATCCGGACGGGCGGCCTGCAAGAAGGCAGGACCGCCAGCCGAGCGCAGCGGGGAGGCGGAATAAAGGGCCTGGGTCCACTGCACGGCAACCTGATCCGCAAGCTGTCGACTGGCCGCGACCACCGCCTCGCCCCCGCGCAAGAGCAGGGCCTGGGCCAGGCTCATGTCTTCGGCGTCTTGTCCTTGCCCGCCCTGTCCGCCCTCGCAGGTGATCATCACCACGAAGCGCGGGGCTGGGAGCAGCCGCATCAGCTCGCTGGCATGGAGCATGCTGCCGTCAGGCATCAGGATCGCGCTCTGCCAGCCACCCTGCTCTCGGCCGAACCAGGCATGGGTGTAGAAGTGGGCCAGCTCAACGCCCTGCAGGGTAGGCAGGACCGATGACGCACTGCCCGAGAACAGCGGCCACGGCCGGCCATCGGCGGGTAGCAGCGGCTCGCGACAGTTGTTCACCAGGCCCAGCCAGCAGCGCAGGCGGCGCAGCGGATTGGCCCCATTTTCCAGCTGCGGTGTCGAGTACAAGCTAGGCTGCCAGCCCAAAAACTGCAGCCGCGCCAGCAACGGCGGCGTCACCTGGGCGGCGCCAGCGATGTGGCTGTAAACCACGACCGGAGCCGTCGGCGGGCCCGGGCTGGCGGGGGCAGTTCGGGCGGGGAGTGCGTGCGGCGCGATATCCAAGGCATAGACCAGCCGGCGGTTCGCGGACACCAGCGTGCCATCCTCCGGCCCGGGGTAGGGCAGGGCGGCAAGCTCGACGGAGCGAAACAGCGGGCTGGGGATGACGCGCAGCACGGCGGTGGCGTCGATGAGCGCGGCGAAGGGCGAGAGCAGCAGCCGCGACAGGCGCTGGGGAGCATCGGCGGCGGCCTGCGCCGCGTAGAGCTCAGCCGTGGTCACGATGTGGCTCTGCTTTCGCCCATCGGCCAGGGCATAAAGGCAGGCGGTGCGATCGTGCGGTAGGGCGTGGCAGATCAGCATGCCTTCGCCAGGCAGAAGCTTGCGCAGGGGCAGCTCGCCCAGACCCACCTGACGCAGCCGTGCCATCAGTCCGTCGAGGCGCTGACGCTGCTCTTGCAGCGACCGCGGTGTGTCTTCCCCGCCAAGGCTGAGACGGGTCTCCTGACCCAGAGACTGCTGCAGCAGCTCGGTCGCGTCTTTTTGGAGCGCGGCGACTTGCTCCGCGCTCCTTTCGGACAGCAGGCCGGCCTGGAAGGTAAGCGCCAAGCCACGGACCTGGGCGCGCCGCATCACGGCCAGCGCTTCGTCCCGATCGCCCTCGGCCAGCAGGGAGTCGATGTATGCCCCAAGGCCGGCTTCATACCGCGGCAGGAAGCCACGCCGAGCGGCAGGGACCGGCACGTACAGCACCATGTCGGAGAGCAGTCGCTCAGCGTTCGCGAAGTGCTGCCGGGCTTGCCGCCGCAACACCGGCTGCTCTGCCGGCGATGACGTGGTGCGAGCCAGCGCATCTTCGCTGACTGCAAGTGCGATCAGCGCGCGGTACTGCGGATCGGCCGACAGGGCCTGACTCGCCAGCGCCTCGACATCGCGGAACAGCACCACCGCCGAGGCGTAGTCGCCGCGCAGCACGGCCAGCCGACCGAGCGCCTCGCCCAGGTCCATGCGTTGCTGCGGGGACAGGGCGCGCAGAGCGGAAATCGCACGGTGGATGTGCGTCTCCGCCTGTCCGAGCTGGGCATCTAGCAGCGTGCGATCGGCCGGGCGGTCGGGCTTAAGCTGCGCCGCGACGAGCAGGAGGGCGCGAGCGCTGCTGACCGACAGGTAGGCGAGAGCCGCCGAATCGACGCAGCCATCGCGCCCGGCGAAAGCGAGCGCCCTGTCCAGGGTCTGCGCCGCTGCCTGGGCCAGGGCGGGGACGGTTTCGGCGGCGTTGAGCTGGGCCCGAGCCAGCACCCCGAGCGAACGGCTGCGAGCACACGGCTGTTCGATGTCGGCGAGGCGGAGGCTGCTGAGTTCTTTGATCAGGGCCTCGGCCTGTTCCTGCGCCAAGAGATGCTCGCCCTGCTGATGCAGGAAGGCGACAAACGAAGACGCGATGGTGCGTCGCAGCTCGGGATAATCGACGGCGAGCGCCTCGGCCATGGCTTGGCGATAGAAGCTCGCAGCCCGTTGCAGATCGCCCCGCGACCCGGCATAGAGCGCGCGCTCAAAGGTCGCTGCAGCGTGCTCTATCGCCTGCAGCCGCAGCAGGGGCTCGGCGCGGTCGAGTAGCTGGGCCGCGCCCTCGGCGTCCTTGCTATGGCGGAACACGATGGCCGCGTGGTGGCGGGCCGAGTTCGCCGCCAAGCTCAGCTGACCCGACTGTTCTGCCAGCTCAGCCGACTCGGCAAAGGCTGCGATCGCCCCCTGCATCCGGCCGTGGTCATAAAGATCCTTGCCCAGCCGATTGAGCTCGTCGGCGCGGGCCGCGGGATCGGCGGCATCGGGCGGTGCCGCGGCGGGGGCAGCGGCCCCTTCGCGCGGCGGCGGCGCGACATAGCTGACCAAGCGCAGGGCGAGCGGCGTGGATCCGAATAGGTAATAATGCCTGCCGTGAACTTGCAGGTCGGGAAGTTCCCCTAAAAGAGGCCACGACAGGATGAGCTCACCGTCGCGACGCTCCAGTCGCTGCGAGGCGGCGGCGGCGTACACGATGAAGCCCCCCGGCGGCTCTTTCATACGCACTTCGATATGTGGTGGCTGGCCAGGGCCGGTGCCGATCTGGGCTGCCTGCAGCGTCTCGGGCAGGAGCCCACAGCGGTAGCCTTGCGGCGGGTCACTGACGATCTCGTCGCAGCCGGTGATGCTGACGACCGAAAGCGCCTGGGGCGGAATCGTCGGGCGATGGCCCCACAGAGCGCCCAGGCCCAGCATCAGCGTCAGCCAAAGCAGTCCCCAAAAGCGCCGCGGGCGAGGTGGCTCAGACGTGGCACTGGGCCTGGTCTGCGCTTCGCTCCGGCTCTTGGGCTGCTCGCTCGTCATCTGACGCTCCGGTCAGGGGGCGGGGGCGCTATCCGCGACGCCGTACGGGCGGACTTGCCGGGGCGGCGGAATCCTGGGCTGCTGTGCCCTCGACCGGCTTTTGAGCGCCGCTGCGCACGACGTTTTCGATGTCATCCGGCGACTCTGGGTCGTCGCCTTCGCTGCCTTGAGCGCGGGCCGAGGTCATGTGCAGCGGGGCGGTAGGTGGGTTGCGGGTCTCGGGGCTGGTCATGGGTTTGGCCTCGTAGCAAGCACAGGGGACAGGAGGACTCGTTACGGCTCACTCGCGATCCGGACGGGTTGTCGCACGATCTGCAGCCCGCGATAGGTACTCGCGGTTCCCGGTGCAGCCTGGGTCAGGGCCTGACGACCGAGCCAGTGCAAGCGCCCGGGATAGCCAATCAGCAGCACCAGGGTCCAGTCTCCCGCCGCCAGCCCAGCCGGCAGCGGCGCGCAGGGCGCGAGCGTCAGCTTCTGACTGGTAACTTTCGGGGCGATGTCCCAGGGCACCGTGCGATCTCCTTTCTGGAAATACGCATGGGCAGTCAAGGAATCTGACAGCGGGGTCGTTGAGCGGATGGGAACCTCAAGGCATCCCGCCCCGCTGAGCACCGTCTGACTCGACGGCTGGACTGCCCCCAGGACGCGATCGCCGGAGTGCACGAGAGCCGGCCCTGGCTCCCCCTCAAACGAGTAGGGCTGCACCACCACTACGGCCAGCGCAGCGGCCATGGCAAAGCTGGCAGCCACCGTCACGCGGACTCTGGTCAGCACCCGCAGCGGCGAGACGCTACCCGGCCCACGGCTCGGAATCGCCAGACCGTCGCGGTGCTTCCCAGCCGCGGAGGAGAGCGCCTGCTGCAGCGCAGTGGTCAAGGCCTCGTCGCGTGCGGCATCGGCGGCTGGGCGCAGGCGGGCCATCTCCCGCACTTCATCGTCGCTGAAAGCTGCCTCCTCGGGCTGGGGCTCGCCTCGCTCGTGCCTACTTAGGGCGTCATAGGCCGCCTCGGCGCGGGCCTCTTCCAGGACTTCATCCATCGAGTTCTTCATGTTGGCATCTCCCCACATCGTCACATAGGCTGCCGCGCTGCGGTTTCTGACAGCCCATGAAACGGGCGCATCAATCTGCCAAGAAGCCTTTGTCCTTCAGCTTCTTCACCAGGCGATGAACTCGTTGGTAGAACGTGGTCTCGGTGATCTTGAAGTGGGCGCAGATCTCAGGGACCGCCTGCTTCTGCAGATAGCGGCGGTCGAGCAGATCGTACGCGCTCTCGTCGAGAGCCCCCCGCAGGCGGGTGAGCACTTCGTTGCGATGGGCCTGTTCGAGCGGGCTCTCTGGAATTTTCTCTTCGTCGCTGGGCGGCGGTAGATCTGTCGGGTCGGTCAGCTGCTCATGGCGCGACTGGCGAATGCGCGAGCGCAGGTAGGTCCGACACTGGAACTGCGCAAACTGGCGAAAGTAGATCTCGGGCGGCACCCCGTGACGGGGATCGAAGCGACGCAGCGCGCTGGCCCCATTGGCGTACAGCGCGACGAAGATGTCGCCGACTAGCTGCTTGACGTCTTCGGCATTGCCGCGAATCCGCCACACGCTATAGGCCGCCTGCTTCTCGAAGACTGGGCGCAGGATGCGGACCAGCTCTGCCTGGGCTGCTTTATCCCCAGCTAGGGCACGCTGCAGGATTTCCGTGGACGTCATCGGTACGGGCCGCTCCGACAGGGTTATACCTCAGGTGGGGGGCTGGCTGTAAAGCGCTGCGCCGGCTGCTGTGCGTCGAGACTGGAGGTCGGACCATAGCCGCGGGGGCGCGGACTCGGGCCTCTGCCGGCGGGCCTTGTCGCCCGCCCCTGGCGCACCCGGTGTGCATGGCGTGCAGCGCACAACCGACGGGCCCGACATGCGACAATTCTCTTTGGGGAGGAGTGTCCGTATGCAGTCGCCCAAAGCGCCCGAGGCGAGCGAGCCGGGCGAGACCGAGGGTTCGTCGGGCTGCGCCGTAAGCGCGGCCAGCCAGGCCGAGGCGGTCATCGCCGTCAATCGTCTGTTCCGAGGCTCGGCGGGGGCGAAAGATGCACCCCAGGGTGAGCGCGAGATCTCCACGCTCCTCATCGTCGCGCCATTCTGCTCGCCGAACTACACCTATCCATCGGCTGCCTACTTGACGCGCTTCCTCAAGCGACGCGGCTATCGCGTCCGTCAGGCGGACCTGAACCTCGAGCTCATGCTCAAGATCTTCAGCCGCGACGGCCTGCGGCGCATCTTCGACGCCGCCGAGGCCGAGCTTGCCCAGCGCCCAGCTAGCCAGCCAGTGAGCGAGCACAGCCAGCGCGTGCTGGCGATGCAAGCGCGCTACGTCTCGCTGATCGAGGACGTGATCCGCTTTCTGCAGGGGCGCTTGA
>DAORCZ010000196.1:0-10619 GCA_035345735.1 Pseudomonadota bacterium
ACGAACATCGTCGCCGACTTGACGTCTCCTTCGTGCGTATACGGTGAGCTAGTCAGCAGGCGGCGTGCATGCAGCAGGCCGGCCAGGCGACGCGAAGGATCGGCGGCAAACAGCAGCGCGCGAAGCTCGGTCTCGCCCAGGTGCAGGTGCAGCGGAAGCTCCTGCAGCAGATCGGCCGGAACGCTGCCAGTGGCGTTGCCGCTTGTCTGAGTCCGCGGCGTCAGCAGCAGAAAAGGATGCGGCTCTGGGTGGCCGATCTGGGTCAGTGCGGCGCGCAACGGCTCAAACAGCTCGCGGCCTTCTACCTCGCTGCGGGCCGAAGCCGAGATCGCCACCAGCGCGGTCGGATACGCCGAGAGCTTCTCGGGATGACGCAGGCGAGCCGCCAGCAGCAGCACTCCAGGTGCGACGGTCTTTACCTCGGCCTGGGCCGCGCGCGGCATCCCCAAAAGGCCAGCCAGAGCCCGCAGGTGCTGCGCCGACAACGAAGCAGCACTCCCACCTTGCGCCAGCACGCTGATCAGCCGCTCGCGATCACGCGGCAGGCCCAACTGCGTAAAGACCTCGGGCAGGGCACGCGCCATGCTCAAGCGGCGCAGCGCGACGGGCACAGCGGCGAGCGGCAGCTCATCGATCAGCGCCTGCGGCTTGGCGCGCAGCTTGATCACCAGCGGGTGACGCAGCGTAAACAGGATCACGGTGATGCCCAGAATGAACAGCGGCAGCACGATGATCGACAGCAGCCACAGCAATCGGTACTGCGCCGAGCGCACGCCATCATCGACGACAAAGGCCGCCCCGCGAGCCAAGCGATTGCCGACCGCAACGACCAAGATGCCAAGCGATGGATTCTGCGAGTCGCGCGTAAAGCCCAGGCCATCAATCGTTGAGCCCAGCGGCACGCCCTGCTCTTGCGTCAGCACATAGATCCACTGCGAGTTCGGTCGATAACCGAGCACGTACGGCGGTGTGTCCCCCTGCTGCGTCGTCGCCAACCAGACCGTGCTGAAGCGATCGGGCGAGATCGCCAGGGCCGACACCGGCATCGGCGGCAGTCGACCTTCACCAGCGACGATGCTGACCGGCAGGCGCTCGATATCGGGACTGAACAGCAGACCGGCCGAGGTCGCGGCGTACAGCCCCACGTCCTGCTTGCTGCTGTAGGCCATGGCCTGCACCTGCGCTCGATCGACCGCGCTGCGGCGACGAAGCTCAGCGGCGCGACGGCGCAACAGCTCCTCGCTGGCCGCCCCTCCGCCTAGGCTCTGCGGCTCGCGCTCTTCGGCGGGAGTAGCCAGCGGCCGGCAGCTGGCGCTGTCTTTTTCCGGGTCATAGTCGATGTAGAAAAAGCGTGTTCGCCGTCGCAGCCGCGCCTTGTCTTCACTGGCAAAGCGGCTGGGGTCGAGGGCGTTGTAGGCCAGGACCACCCGACCGGCCTCGCCGCGTGGATCGCGATCCACGGCCAGACGATCGACCGGGCCCGGAGGCAGAGGACAGCTGCCACTCTCGGCATCGAAGCGACGCACGCGCCACGACTCTTTGTTCAGCAGCGTCCCCGACAGCGAACACACCGAGACATAGGCCACGCCCCCCGTCGTCGCCACCCAGAGCGTGCAGCCCTCGGGCTGACGCGGGTCGGCCAGGCGCGCCAAGGCCAGGGAGGTCACGCTCGGCGAAGGCAGCTGTTCGAAGAGCTGCAGATCGCCAGGCGGCTGCTCGCGCTCGACCCGACGCAGAGAGAGTCCACCCGTGTCAGTCGCGACCCAGATGCGACCACCCGGACCTGGGGCCAAGTCGGTGATCGTCGTGCCGTAGGGCACCTCCTGCACCATCGGCTCGCCCTTGGGTCGCTCGCCCCCCTCAAGGAAATACTTCACCAGCTGACGCGTTCCGCGCACCTGAATCAGCGCGTCGGGCGAGACGATGATCTGCTTGCTGGGCACGCCGGGGATCTGGGTGAACGCGCCGACCTCGCGAGCTGTCTGCGGCAGAGCCGATCCACTCGGCAGAACCGCACGCACCAGGCGCCGCTCGCTCTTGCCGGATCGCACCCCCGCCAGGGTCGAGGAAGCCCCCCACAGCACGCCGCTCGCGTCGATGCCCAGCGGTCGGAAGGCCTGCTCACCGCGATACACCGGGCCGAGCGTCGTGTGCAGGTTCAGGTGCTCGCCCTCTTCCAGGCGATAGATGCGGAAGCCACCCGGTTTGTCGTTGTCGTCGGTGAAGACCCACAGGCCGCCCGTCTCGTCGCGCAAGATATTGACCACGGGTTCCGAAGCGCCCTCGGGTCCTGCGGTGGTCTGCTGATACAGCGAGTTGAGCTTGGCGATCTCGCCGATGCCATAGCGCTTGCCCCTGTCGCGCTGCGTCGGCTCGCTAGCGGGATCGGTGGCGCGGTCAGCCCCCAGCTCGACGCGCAGCCAGTTGCCGCCCTCGTCGAAACGAAAGACGCCGCTGTGCCGCGTGCCCAGCCACAGCGCGCCCTGATCATCGTTTTCGATGGCGGTGATCTCTTCGCCCTGGCTGGTGGGCAGCGGCAGCGACAGGGGTTGCCAGCTGTTGGCAATCCACTGCACCAGCAGCCGATTGTTGCCGTCCAGCACGCAGGGCTGCACCTTGGCGTGAATCGCCAGTCGCAGCGGCCCGACGAACAGCCGCAGCGCCTCCAACGGATAGGCGGTGATCTCGCGCAGGTCGGGGCTCAGCCGATTGACCCCGCCAGCCGTTGCCAGCCACAGGAGACCGTCGCTGGTCTGCCGCACCTGATAGACCTTGTTATCCAGCAGGCCCTCGCGCGTGGTCAGCTGCTGCCAGCGGCTGCTGCTGGGGTCGTAGATGCTGACGCCGCGATCGTCGCTGCCGAACCACACGCGGCCGTCGCGATCTTCAAAAATGTCGTTCAGGTTGGCGCCAATCGGGGCCGCCCCATCCGGGGTCAGTGCCGTCCAGCTTCCCGTGCTGTCGAGCCGCACGACGCCGCTCTGTGCGAAGGCCAGCCACAGATCGCCGCGGCGATCACGGTACACCTGCGTCAGCTCGCGCTGCAGCACGCGATCCAGCCCGCCAAACGACGATCCGCCCCCGCCGGCAATGGCGTAGGCGGTGCTTGGCGGCGCGTTGTCGATGGCGGGGAGCGGGCTGCTGCCCATCGCCACCCCCGACTCCGGAGTGCCCGGCAGACGATCCCGACGCAGTCGACGGATGCCGTTCGGCGTGCCCAGCCAGATCGCGTCCTTGCCGGCGACCGACAGCGCCGTCACACCGCGCTGCCCAATCGGAGCATCGCTGACCGGGATGCGCTGGCAGGAATCGCGCGACCGATCCGCCGCTTCGGAAGCTGACTGGCAGGTCGCGGCGCCTTGGCGATAGCGCAGCGCCCCGTCGCTCGTGCCCAGCCAGGCGATGCCGGCCTCGGCGGCCAAGCTGCTGGCGTTGTTGACCGCGAAGTAGGTCGTAAACGAATCGCGAGCCGGCTCATAGCGTGCCAGGCCGTTGCCGCCGCCGAACCACACCGCGCCATCGCCCGCCACCGCCACGCTGCGAATGCTGGTGAGCTGACTCGCCGCCGTCAGATCCTGCTCGTAGCTGCGGCTGCCGCGACGAAGACGCAGGATGCGCTCGGGCGAGGTCAGATAGAGGTCGCCATGAGCATCAGCGACGATCCGCCGCACGCCGCCGCGCCGCATCGCCGGATCACCCAGCACCCGCTTCTCGCCGGTCTTGGGATTCAGCGTCGGCACACCGAGCTCGCTGGCGAGCCACAGGACGCCGCTGGGGTCCTGGGCGATGTCGTACACCGCGCTGCGTTTTGGCAGCTTCAGCGTCGCATTGTGCGCGGTCAGCAGGCTGCGCCGCGGCTCGTAGGAATAAAGGCCGGCCTCGCTGCCGATCCAGATCGTGCCGTCGCTGGCCTCGTGCAATGCGTAAATCGCCGCGCGCCGCAGTGTCTGGACATTCGACGGATTGTTCCAGCGCTCGCAGGCCCCGGGGCAGACAAGGAGCCCGGCAGCCGTCCCCACCCACAGGTCACCGCTCCGCGTCCGCAGCAGCGACAGCACCACCGGCTGCGGCCCCTCGCTATCGATGCGCCGCCACGCTCCCCCCGCCTTGGGTGATCCCTCAGTCGCAGCTGCCGAGGCGGAAGGGGCGGCCGGGGGGGCTGCGGGCTTGCCATCTGTCTTCGCCTCGGGCTTCGCCTCGGGCTTCGCCTCGGGCTTCGCCTCGGGCTTCCCTTCGGGCGCGGCCGGCCCGGCGGGAGCGGGTTCCGCGGGCTCGCTGCTCAGCGCCCACAGTCCCTTGTTGGTGCCAAACCACAGCGTGCCATCGCGGTCCCGCGCCATGGCGTTGATCTGCTGATTGCTGAATTCGCCACCTGGGGTCTGGTGCTGCCAGGCGCCGCTCTCCGGCTCAAAGGCGATGCTGTTGAGCTGCAGCGATCCGATCCACACCCGCGTCGTCTGACGGGCGGTATCGCTCACCGGCAGCAGAGCATTGACCACGCCGATCGGGGGCAGCGACTGAAAGGTCCGCCGACTCGCGTCGTAGCGACTGAGCCCATAGCTGGTGGCGACCCAGATGCTGCCGTCGCCCGGGCCGACTTGGATGTGGCGGATCTCGTTCCCCAGCAGGCGGTCCGAGCGCAGCACTGGATCGTCATGGCGTAGCTCGGACCAGTCGGCGATGGCTCCGGCCTCGGCCTGTCCGCCGCCGGGGCGCAGCACGGCGATGCCGTCGTTGCTGCCAATCCACAGGCTGCCCTCGGGGCCTTCCGAGATGGCGCGAATCACGCCGCTGCGCGGACCGCGCCGCCCCTGCGGATCGATCACGTAGCCACGCCAGCCGTCCCGCGGGTGGTACGAAGCCAGGCCCCGCGTGCTGGTGCCAAACCAGATCGTCTCATCGCCGCTTGGGCGCTGGTAAAGCAGGCGAATGTCGTCGCTGGGCAACAGCGCCACCTCGCCCGTGGTGTAGCTCGTGAAGTGCTCGCGCTCGCCTTGCTCATCGCGCAGCCAGCGCACCACACCGCGGCTGGAGCCGAACCACACCGAGCCATCGCGGGCTGGCAGCACGCTGTGCAGCACGTCGTCGGGGATGCCGTCGGTCTTGCCCAGGTTACGCCAAAGTCCGGAGGCGTAGCGGCTGGCTCCGTTTTTCTGCGTAGCGAACCAGATCTCGCCGCCGGGCCCCTCGGCGATGGCGCTGACGTGACCCACGACCGGGTACGAGTCCGTCGCTGGGAGTCGCCACTCACGAAGCTGCGGCCCTTCATCGCGACCACAGGCCCCCCCCGCCAGCAGGCACAGCGCCCAGGCCAGACCCAGCAGCGACGCATAGCGGCGACCCGCCGGCAAGGGACGAGGCGACGACGCCATTACAGCCACTCTTCCGCGAAACTCTGCATGACCGGCGACAGCCAGTCGAAGCGGGCCTTCACCTTGCGCAGGATGCCCAGCCAGTACAAGCGAGCGTCGAGGGAAGGCTTGGGCTTTAGGCTGGCACCGCTGTCGCGAGCCCGTTCACGCAGGCGCTCGCGCACGCTGTCTTCGCGCTCGGCGATCGAGCGTAGGGTGTACAGGTGGTCGCTGGTCAGCATCAGCTCGCGCAGCGTCGCCGCATCGCCGGCCCGCACCTCGTCGAGCGACTTGGCCAAGAGCTCGTCGATCAGCGCCGGATGGCCCCCGCTCTCGCGATGCAGGGTGGCGGCGGCCTCGCGCGATACGCCATGCGTCGCGGCCAGCTCCAGCACCTCGGTTTCCGACAGCGAGCCGATCTCCAGCCCGCGCAGGACGTGGAACGCCGACGAGCCCTCGCTAGCCAGCGAGCGCATATCCGACAGCTCCTTGCCGCCCCAGACCAGGAGCCGCAGCCCCTTCTGCGCGAAGCGAGCCAGGAGCAGGCTCCAGGCGCGCAGCTGATCGGTCTGCACGCGCGCCAGCCCTTCGATGGCCAGCACCAACTTGCGATGATCGCGAGCCGCCGGGCCATTCGGGCGCAGCAGATCTTCGATGGCGGCGCTGAAGCGCTGACGCGCCTCGGCCTCGCCCCGTCGCTCCAGCGGCTCGCGCCAGTGGGGCGGCAGCGGCGTCCCCAGCTGCTCTTCCAGGCCCGACTTCAGATCGCGCAGGAGCGCGCTGTACAGGTGATCATCCGTCGTCGTGCCGCGCTCGGGCACCAGGCGCACTGGCAACAGCGCCTTGTCCGATCGGTCGAGGCGGCGCAGCGTCTCGTGCGCCAGCTGACGGGCCCCAAAGCCCAGCGGCGACAGCAGCGCCACGCCATAGTTCTTCGAGCTGATCAGCTCACTTAACGTCTCGTCGACGATCTCGCGCCGACTGGGTGACGATCGACGGGCCGGCAGCTTCAGCCGGGCCTCGATCGCCGACGACAGCTCGGTCACTTCCGGCTGCGAAGGAAAGTCGCGCTGCACTTCGCGCAAGAGCGACAGCAGGCCGCTTGCGCCATCAAGCAGCGCTCGCGCCACCAGCTGACTGGCCACGCTCTCGACGCTGCTGGTCCCGGCCGCCCGATCTGCCGTTTGCGGCCCCTCCGGCCAGCCGAGATCCTGCCGCTGCTGCAGGAGCGGCTCGGGTCGGGCGTACAGCCGCACCAGCAGCGCCTGACAGCGGGCCAGAAGATCGTCGGCCAAGCGCAGCCCTTGCAGACGCCCAACCGCCACCACCGCGGCCCCCCAGCTCGTGGCCACTCCCTCGGTCACTTGCGTCAAAACGCCCAGCACCGGGCCTTCGCCGCCTGCCCCATCGCCTTCGGCCCCCACGATGGCGCTGCCCGACATGCCTTCCCAGGGGGCTTCGGCGCCCGCCCCGGTGGCCCGCGTGTCCTGATCGACCAGAAGCTGCAGCGCGTTGTTGCTGGTGTCGCCGCGCAGGTCGGTGACGCGTCCCGACAGCGTGAACGGTTTGCCGCCCATGAAGCGGGGATAGCCGCGCGCTCGCCAGGCGGTCCCCGAAGCCCCTTCGAGAGACTCGCGCAGACGGAGCACCGGCCCCGGCAGCGGAGTCGCCGCCCGCAGCAGCGCCACATCGGCGTAGTAGTCGCAGCACAGCGGCGTCAGCGCCACCTCGCGCCGGCCGCCCTCATCAATCACCGCGACATAGCTGACCTCGGGCAGGCCCTCGTGAAAAAAGCGCCGCCGTTCGAGCTTGCCGACGACGTGAAAGGCCGTCACCAGCACATCAGGCGCCAGCAGCCAGCCCGTCCCCTGACTGATCAGCTGTCGCGCCGCCCCACCGGCATAGACCAAGACCGTGAGCGCGCTCACGGTGTGGCCCCCCGCAGCGTGTGCAGCTCGATCTGCGGCCCGCTCAGCGTCACTTCGTGTAGCGAGACCTCGCGCACATCGCCGCCCCCGTCGATCCGCAGCTCGGCACAGGTCGGCGGACACGGCGATCGGCGATCGGCCTTCAGGTCGCGCAGGTAGCCCTCCAGGGCCCGCTCCTCGCCGTCGGCCAAAACCTCATGCGGGATGCGCAGGCGATCGATCCAGGTGCCGCTGTTGAGGTAAATCCCGCCCCCTGTGCGAGCGCAGCGCGGCAGGTGGGTATGCCCCATCACGACGGCTTGTAGCTCTGGACTCTGCGTCAGCAGCCGAGTCGCCGCCGCGCCACAGGGACCGTCGGCAACATCGACGTTGGGGCTGCGATCGCTGTCGATGATGCGCTTGAGCGCCGCGCGGATCTTCTTTAGCCGCTCGATGGGCACCGGTTCGTTGCGATCGAAATACGACGCCAGGCCATCGCGTCCTGGCCGCACGAGCAGGCTCAGCACATCGCCGGCCGCGACGTTGGCGTTGGCCTGGCCGTGAAGCTGGCGATAGCTGTCGCCGAACAGCGCCAAGAGCTCCGGATCGGGTTCGCTCGCACTCGGCGTCGGGCCGCCCGCCCCCTCGCCCCCAGCGCTGACGTTGCGCGTGGCGCGCGGCTGCTGGCCCAGGCGGTTGCGCTCGGCCAGGCGCTTGCTATTTAGCAGTCTTCCCAGCATATCGACCTGCCAAGCCAAGGCCGGCTCAAATTCCAATAGCAGGAGCAGAAGCAGCTCACCCACCGGCTGCAATAAGTTCACAAATGGATAGGTATCTTTTAGCGGATTCACAACCTTGATTACTAATTTACTGCCTGCAGAGACTTCCAATTCCACCGGGGCATGCTCCCCGCGTGATAGCGCAGAGACGATACTTCTTAGCCCGGTCCAGTCATTGGCGTTGGCATCATCATAGCGATTGCCGTGTTCGATCAGCGCCCGCCCCAGGCGATAGGCGCGTCCGTCCATGACGTAGTGGACGTCGTGTGGCGAGGCCGACAGCCGCGAAAGGAACGCCGCCTGCACCTGCGGCAAGGCCAGCTCGACATCGTGATTGCCGAGGAGGATGGTCAGGCGATGGCCGCGCCCAACATGCTCGGCGAGGGCATCGAAGACCGGTGCGAACTGCGAGCGATCGGTGACGTCGGTCAGCTTGCGCACAGCCAGCGCCGGGTCCGGCGTCCAGGCAGCATATTCTTGAATATTCAAATAGTCGATAAAATCGCCCGCAATAATCAACTCAAGCTGTTCTCGCGCGGCGGTATCTACAGGAAAAATGTGAGGCAGCTGGGTAATAAACTGTGTCAATGTGGCCGGATTTGAGATCATATCCGGCTGACCATTGGCAAGATGAATATCGGAAATCACCACGGCTCGGGTTGCACGCTGTTTGCCTGCTTGCATTTTGAATTACCCTATCTGGCGGTGCCGTTCTATTCCAAGGTCGAAAGCTTCTCTTCAGCCAGGGCCCAGCGCTCGCGCAGGAGCCGCCGGGTCGCCGCATGCTCGGGGAGCTCCAGCTCCGGGTCGCGTCGCAGAAGCGCCGCGGCCTCGCGTCGAGCGATCTGCAGAAGATCAATATCTCGCAACAGGTCGGCGTAGCGCAAAGGGGGCAGTCCGGCCTGTCGCGTGCCGAGCACCTCACCGGGGCCGCGCATGCGCAGATCGGCCTCGGCGATATGAAAGCCGTTGCTCGACTGGGCAAGCACGGCCAGTCGCCCCTGCGATCCCCCCGCCCCGCTCGTCGCTGGAGCATCCCCCGCCGGTGCTTGCAGGGGCGAGTCCTCAGGGCTCGCAGCGGGGCTCGCAACCGCAGCGGCTGTCGGGCGAGCGCGGCGGGTTCGACTCGCCTTGGCGGGGCTGCCTCCAAGCAGGCTGTCGTCGCTGGCTCCGCTGCGGGGCAGCTCAGTCTGGGCGGTGCCCTCAGCCGGAAGCTCAGCCGGCGTGTCGTGGAGCAGCAGGCAGGCACTGGCCCCACTGCCCCGACCGATCCGACCGCGCAGCTGATGGAGCTGCGCCAAGCCAAAGCGATCGGCGCCTTCGATCACCATCAGCGAAGCGTTGGGAACGTCGACACCGACCTCGATGACCGTCGTCGCGCACAGCACGTGCAGCTCACCAGCGCGGAAGCGATCCATGATCTCGTCGCGCTCGTTCGACAAGAGACGCCCGTGCACCAGGCCAATGCGCAGCTCAGGTAGGGCGGCTTGCAGCGAGGCGTGGCGGGCGGTCACGCTCTGAAAGTCGATCTTCTCGCTCTCCTCGATCAGCGGACAGACCCAGTAGGCCTGCCGCTCCGTCGCGACCGCCCGCCGCACCGCCAAGAGCGCCCGCGACAGCCCGCCAGCCCCCGACAGCACCCGCGTAACCGGCGGCGTGCGCCCCGGCGGCAGCTCGTCGAGCTGGGTGATGTCGAGATCACCGTACAGCGTCAGCGCCAGCGTGCGCGGAATCGGCGTCGCGGTCATGACCAGAAGGTGCGGCGTGCGTCCCTTGCGACGCAGGCGGGCGCGCTGGGCGACGCCGAAGCGGTGCTGTTCATCGATGACTACCAGCCCCAGGTCAGCAAACTCGACGCGATCGGCGATCAGCGCGTGCGTCCCGACGACGATGTGCAGATAACCGGCCGCCAAGAGGGCCAGGATCGTCTCGCGATCTAGGCGCTCACCGCCGCGCTCAGCCTGACCCCAGACATCGTCGTAGCGGCCGGCCTGCAGCAAGGCCAGCGTCGATTTGCGAGCCGTTTTTGGGGTCGTCGCGGTCAAAAGCGCCAGCCGTCGGCCCGTCGCTCGCGCCCAGGCGCCCAGGGTCCGCGCATGCTGTTCGGCGAGGATCTCCGTCGGAGCCATGATCGCCGCTTGCCGGCCAGCCGCCATCACCAGCTCACAGGCCGCGTAGGCGACCAGCGTCTTGCCGCTGCCGACATCGCCGTGCACCAGACGCTGCATCGGCAGCGGGCGGGCCAGATCGGCGGCGATCTCGCGGATTGCGCGCTCTTGCGCCCGGGTGGGCACAAAGGGCAGCACCTGGCGCAGCGGATCGAGCGAATGCTCGTCGGAGAGGCAGGGGGCGCTGACCTCGGCGCGCACATTTTTGCGCCGCTCGATAAGACCCAGCTGCAGAAAGAAGAGCTCCTCAAAGATCAGGCGACGCTGCGCCGGGGCCATGCCCTGGTTCAGCTGATCCAAGAGCTCAGGTGGGGGTCCGGCATCGTCGCCCACCGCGCCATCGACAAGGTGTAGCGAGCGCAGCGCCTGCGACAGGTGAGGCAGGCTCAGCTTTTGCCGCAGCGCCTCGGGCAG
>DAORCZ010000197.1:0-10617 GCA_035345735.1 Pseudomonadota bacterium
GTTCTCGGCAAAGTCGGCGTACACATCGAGCATGCGCCGCGTCTCTTCGAGCGCCTCGGCCTCCGAGGCGTGCGCGGTGTGGCCCTCTTGCCACAGAAACTCAGCGGTGCGCAGAAACAGCCGCGTGCGCAGCTCCCAGCGCACGACGTTGGCCCACTGGTTGATGAGCAGCGGCAGGTCGCGATAGCTCTGGATCCAGTTGCGATAGGCGTTCCAGATGATGGTCTCGCTGGTCGGACGGACGATCAGCGGCTCTTCCAGCTTCGACTCGGGATCGACCTGCACCGATCCGTCGATCGACTTCAGGCGATGGTGGGTGACGACGGCGCACTCTTTGGCAAAGCCGGCGGCGTGCTCTTCTTCGCGAGCCAGAAACGAAAGCGGGATGAACAGCGGGAAGTAGGCGTTCTGGTGCCCGGTCGCCTTGAAGCGATCGTCGAGCTCGCGCTGCATCTTTTCCCAGATGGCGTAGCCGTGCGGACGGATGACCATGCAGCCGCGCACCGCGCTGTAGTCGGCCAGCTCGGCCTGCTTGATGATGTCCAGGTACCACTGGCTGTAGTCCTGGGAGCGGGGAGTAATCGAGGGAGCATCGCCGGGCTTACCAGCTGGCGCGGCGGCGGTCTTCGGGGAGTCCTGTTTGGCCATGGGGTCGGGAACTTATCACAGTCGCGGACCCGCCCGGCAGAACCCACCGTCCCTAGCCAGCCGGCCGCGCAGAGCGATCGGCCAGGGCCGAAAGATGAAAGGCCGCACCGAGCCGCTGATAGAGCGCCCGCGCCGTCGCCACGTGCCCAGCGATCGCCGCCGCATCCAAGCCGGGCGGACGCCGACGCAGCGCCGGCCACCGCCCCCCGAGACGAGCCAAGGCCTCGTGCGCTTCTGCCTCATCGAAGGGCATCTGCATCGCAGCGGCAATGCGCAGGGCACGGCCCAGCGCGGTGTAGGCAGCCTCGAATTTGCCGGCTTGCATCGCCAGCTGGCCGCTGCTCAGCGACGCAGCGGGACGGGCCAGGGGGTTGGCGCGGGCATAGCGCTGCAGCCGCTGACCCAACTGGACCAGCTGGGTGGCGAGCTCGTCATCGGCGACGCGACGCTCGCCCCCGGGCTGTTCGAGCCAGGCCAGCCCGGTGTCGAGCAGACCGCGGAAGCACACGAGCAGCCCAGGCACCGTGATCTTGGCTTGCAGCAGGGTCTTTATCGTCGGCAAGAGCAGCTCCAGACTGCCCTCGACATTGCCCTGGCGCAGGCGCAGCTGGGCCCGCAGCGCATCGACGGCGCAGCGGGCTGCTTGGTCCATGGCGTCTTTCACCGACTCGGCGGCTTCGGCGAGCTCCAGGTGCGCGCGCCCAAGCTCGCCCATGCGCAGGAACAAGAGCGCATTTATCGTCAGCGCCCAGGTCAGCTGCTGCACATGATGTCCCTCGCGGGCGAGCTGCGCGATCTCTTCGCCGTCGCGGAGCGCGGTTGCGAAGTCGCCTAAGTGCATATGGCTCATGCGGCGCACGATCAAGCTGGCCATGCGCAGCGGGCCGTCTTTGAGCTTGGTCGCCGCCTGCACCGCGATCGTGCTCTCGGCGAGCGCGGCGTGCAGCTGTCCCGAGCTGGCCTGCACCAGGGCGCGCAGACGATGCAGCTCGACCTCGGCGCGCGGCACCGAGCGTGGACTGCCCTGCAAAAGCGCCTGCGCCCGCGCGAAGTAGCCCGGCGCGGCCCGCCGCAGCGGAGTCAGCGAGAGCAACAGCGCCACCGTGCCGTAGCCATAGATCTGCTGCTCGACCGCCTGGCAGTCGTCGGCGGCATTGGTGCTGGCCAGCATGCAGTAGGCGGTGCGCAGGTGCTGCAGCTCAAACACGCTGGCCTCGCCGACCAGCGCCAACAGCTGGGCCGCTTCCTGCCGCAGGAGCGGCGACTCACTCGACATCGGGAGGGGGTACACGCGTCGTCGCAGCTGCCCTCCGGCTTGCCACAGCACACCGGCCAGAAGCCCCGCTTTGCTCGCCGGTACCGGCTCACCGATGACAGACAGACCGCGCAGGCAGGCCTCGATGCAACCGGCCATGCGACCGAGTGCCGCCAGGGCCTGGGCATGCAGGCGCAGCGCCCGCACCGTCTGCCACTGCGGCAGCCCCTCGTGCGGCAGATGGCGTGTCGCGGTGGCCAGGATGCGCTCGGCTTCGACCGGGGCTCCGCATCGCAGCGCATGCTCACCGGCCAGCACCGCGTAGTGCAGGGCCCGCCCCAGCTCGTGGGCTTGCTCGAAGTGGTGGGCGATCGCGGCGGCGTGATCGGCGCTATCGCTGTAGAGCGCCTCGCTCTCGTGGGCCAGGGTGCGATGCAGCCGCTTTGCCTCGGCAGGTGGCAGCTCGGCGAGCAGGGTCTCGCGCAGCTTGTCGTGCGAGAAGCGCCAGCTGTCCTCTTGCACCTCCAGCACCCCAGCTTCGGCGCAGGCAACCAGGAAGGCGTCGGGGTCGGGACAGAGTCGCCGCAAGAGCTGCTGATCGATGGCGCGTCCTGCCACGGCCAAGAGCTGCAGCGTGCCCTGATCCCGCTCGGGCACACGGCGCAGGCGACGCGCCAAGAGAGCACGCATGCCGCCGGTCAGGGTGGCCAGCCGGGCCGGTATCTCGTTTTCGCTGGGGCGCGGGACGGTGGCATCGGCGCCGGCATTCTCTTCAGCCAGCGCGCGCGTGACTTCGATCAAAAAGAGGGTGTTGCCCTCGGACTCGCGCTGGAGCTGCTGCAGCAGAGCGGGGTTGCTGCCACGCGGTCCCAGCATGGCCCGCGCCAGCTCGGCTACCGCCCCCGGATCGAGTCGACGCACCGGCAAAAGCGCGGCAGCCGGCAAGGAGCGCGGCAGCTCTGCCGCTTCGTCCTCGCGATAGCTGACGACGATCAAGAGCGGCACACTCGGCAGGTACGGCTGCAGACGCTGCAGCAGCACCAGCGTCTCGCTGGCCGCCCACTGCGCGTCCTCGAGGATCAGCACGCTCGGGCTGCGCAGCCCGCGCAGAAGCGTCTCGATGGTGGTCAGCAAGCGGCCCTGCGCCGCCTGCGAGTCCAAGCGGGGAGCGACGGACAACGGACGGCCCAGCAGCGCCGGCAGATCGGGAATCAGCTCGGCCAGGATCGCCGCGCTCTCATCATCGAGATCGATCTGCACACAGAACGGTCGCAGGGCTTGCGCCAGCTCGGACAGTGGACTGTGGCCCTCGGCTGCTGCCTGACCGGAAAACACCGCCGTGCCCGCGACCAAGGCCAAGCTGCGCAGCTCTTCGACGAGCCGCGACTTACCGACGCCGCTCTCGCCGCCCAGAAGGAGCAGGCTGCCGTGTCCGGCCCGCGCCTGCGCCAGGGCCTCTTGCAAGCGCGAAAGTTCGCGATCTCGACCCAGGAACGGCGCCGCCGACAGCAGGCTCTCGCGCGTGGTGCGCAGCAGGCCGTGCAGCGCGAAGCCGGTCGCCCGACTCAGCGCATCGGCGGCAGCTTCGGCGCTCTCAAAGCGGGCCAGCGGATCGCGCTGCAGCAAGCGACTGACAAGATCGCGCAGCGCCTCGGGAATCCGCGCCAGCCCCTCTTCTCGTCGCGAGCTCGCGATCGGCTCGCCCTCCGAGCTGCCGACCGGGGGCGCTGTGCCCAGGCGGCCCCACTGGCTGGACAGCGGCAGCATCGACCAGCCGGGCCGGCGCAGCAGCGGCTCGATATGCGGCGGCAGGCGACCACTATCCCGCGGCCCCAGGACATCGATCAGAAACTGCGTCGCGCTGTTGCGGGCGAAGGGATACTCGCCGGTCAGCGCCTCCCACAGCAGCACGCCCACCGCATACAGGTCCGAGGCGGCGCTGGGGTGTTCGCCCAGAAGCAGCTCTGGCGCCATGTACTCCAGCGTACCGGCCACGTCGTGCACCAGGCTGGCGTGGGTGGCAACGCCGAAGTCCAGCACCTTGACCCGCCCGCGGGTCAGGAGAACGTTCGAGGGCTTGATGTCGCGATGCAGGATGCCGTGACGGTGCAGATAGCCGAGAGCGGAAAAGAGCTGCGCCGTGTGCTCGATGATCACCGCGGGATCGCGCAGGCTCGCCCCCAACGTAAACGGCTGCGCGTCGGGCAGAAGCTCCATCGTAAAGAACGGCGCACCGTCGGCATCGAAGCCGTAGTCCAGCACGCTGATGATGTGCGGATGACGCAGTGAGGCCAGGGTGCGAAACTCGTTGGCGATCGCCATCCGGCTGTGCTGCTCGAAGGCGACCCGGGTCTGGCGATGCGATAGCCCATCGCTCGGTGCCGGCTGGGTGCGGGCGTCCAGGGTAGACTCCCCGGCCCCCGCAAGCAGCCAGGTGGCAGTGACATCGGCGGCCGTAAGCTGCGTCGTTCCACCGCTGGCCAGGTGCCGCACATGCTTGAGTGCGACCTGCTGGCCGCGCAGGCGATCGTGCACGCGATAGACCTCGCCCATGCCGCCATGCCCCAGCACCGAGAGCGGCTGGTAACGGCGAGGAAGCTGCGGCAGCAGCGGCTCTGCCGCGCGCTCACCCGGGCTGTCCAGTCTGCCGTGGCCGTCCTCTGCCATCTGCCCATCTCGATCGCAAACGATCTAGACGGGTATATCACCGCCCCTGGCCGACAGGCCGACGGAAACGCTGAGCCGGCGAGCAACGGGAGGGGTGACGGCGGATGCCCGTGGGAAGGACTCACCGGAGGCTAGGTGCTTGTTCCATCAAAAAAATCACTTAGCAAACCCGATGAGATTTTATGTTTCTTATTAAAATTCACTACATTGCTATTTAAATATTGCGGCTTATGCCATGGTTTGGCCCTTCGCAGAGCCCATCCGGCAGTCGTCTAGCGGGCGGAGGGCGGCAGGGGACGGCCCTCAGGTCGCTCGGGCTTGGGCTCGCGGGGGGAAGGACGCTCGCCGCGGGGGCCTCCCGGCTCACGCATCGGACGGTCGCGCTCGCTGTGACGGTCACGCTCGCCGGGACGGTCAGGGCCGGCAGCCCCTCCGGCTCGGCTCGCATCTCCGCCGGGGGGTGACGTTCTGGCCGGTGTGGCAGGGCGGCCATCGCGGACCGGACCGCCGGCCTCAGGTGGGTGCCCAGCGCCGGCGGGGCCTTCGCGATCTTTGCGCAGGTCGCGGCGCAGATCGTTGATCTCGCGACGGAGCTCGCGGACGCTCTCGCGCCGATCCGCCGCTTCGCGCGACGGCGTGGGGAGCCGCGGCACCTTCGCCGGGTCGTCGACCACCATGACGCTGGTATAGGTTCGCACCTGCGGCCGCTTGCCGTCGGGGCGGGCCTCGGCCGCAGCCTCACGACGCCCCTCGGGGACCGCCGGAGCGGAAGGCTCGGGACGTGTTTCTCCAGCGGGCGAGTCGGCCCAGGCCGACCCAGCGAAGAGCAGCGAAAGCGACCACAGGAGACCCGTCATCCCTTGTCGGGCCCGACGCGGCAGAGCGGGGCGAGGCAATCTCTGGCTCATGAACGCACCACTTCTAGCAGGATGTCATGCTGCACATCGACCCCGGTCCCGCGAGCGTGAGCCGTTACGCGATAGCGACCCGGCTTGCTGCCGCGCACGGCCAGCGGGATGGGGTTCGATCCCGACGACAGCGAGCCCCGCCAGACCAGACGCTTCTCGGGCACCGGCTCACTGCCATCGATGAAGAACAGGTCACTCGGCAGCGTGACCTCGAACTCGACATCGGGCACTTCGACGTCGGCGACAAAATCAAAGCGCAGGACCGCGGTGCGCTGTGCCGGCACGCGGAAGGCAGCGGCGACTTCTCCCTCGGGACCGACGGCGTGGGGACCGGCAGCACTGCCAGACAGCGAGCCAGCCGCGCCCCCCGAAGCGCCGCGTCCACGCAGGACGAGCGGCGTCGCCAGCAGAACAACCACGCCCAGCGCCGCCAGCGCCAAGCGCGGCGAGCTATCGAGGTGGTGCTCGGCAGCCCAGCTCAGGAGGCGGGTGAACAGCGATGGACGAGGCGCCGGCTCAGCCGCCAAGCGACGATGCAGCGCGGCCGAAAAACCAGCCGGTAGCGGCTCACTCCCCCCGACGCGATTGAGCAGCCGCAACGTCGACTGCAGGTCGGCATAGCGTCCGCGACACGCGGCACAGCCCAGAAGGTGCGCCTCGCACTGCCGCACTCCCTCGCGGTCCAGATCGCCACCAGCCAAGGCGGGGAGCCGGTTCTGAATCGCTTCGCACTTCATGATCGTTCCTTCCCCGTTGGATTCGCCGCGGCAGCCGCCATCGTTCCCCCGCCGCTCAGCAAGACCTCGCGCAGGGCATCGCGTCCACGGTTCAGGCGCGACTTCACGGTGCCCACCGGGCTGCCGACGATGGCCGCCACCTCTTCGTAGCTCAGGCCCTGCATGTCGGTCAGCACGACGACGGTGCGATAGACCTCGGGCACGCGCGAAAGGGCCGCCCATAGCGCCTGCCGTTCCTCATCGGCGAGCAGCTGATCTTCCGGGTCGCAAGAGGGCTTCGAGCCATGCGGCGCTCCGCCCCGCAGATCCCCTTCGCTGAGCCCTTCCAGCGGTTGCTCCCGTCGGCGCTCGCGCTGCTGCCGGCTGCGATAGTGGTCAAGGGCTACGTTTTTGACGATGCGAAACATCCAGGTCAAAAGCGACGACTGGAAGCGAAAGCTGTGCAGCGAACGATAGACTTTGATCAGCGCTTCTTGCGCCAGATCAGCGGCCTCGCTGGCGTCGCTGCTGTAGGCGCGCGCAAAGCCATAGATTTTGCCCTGGTAGACGGCGATCAGGCGCTCAAAAGCCGCCGTGTCACCACCCTGCGCGAGGCCGATCAGGCGTGCGAGCTCGGGACCGCTGAGTCCACCGATCGGAGGGCCCCCGATTGCCGGACCCGCCGACGCGTCCAGCACGGCCGAGCCGGCAGGCAGAGGGGCACGATGGGGGCTCGCCGGGTTGGCATCAAGTGCGGCAGGAACCGCCTCGCTCCCCGTCGATGGACTGCGGCCGGGCCCTTTCATCTTGGGGGCCGATGCTGCTCGGGATGCGTTTGCCTCGTCAAGAAACATGCGCCTAGACCGCTAGACGGGGGCCGCCGCGCAAAAGTTCCCGCTGGATGGGGGTTTCGATGGCGTAGCCGCCGGCTCATGCGCAGGCCCGGCTCGTTCAGCCCGAGTGACGACGACGCTTGCCCGCCGCAGAGGCCGGTCCCAGGCTGGCGCGCGGCTTGTCGCCCCCCCGCTTCTCTTTTTCGGGGCGCCCGACCTGGACGTTTTCCAGCCGATCCCCGCTCTGCGGCAGGACGTCGGTTAGCTGCGTGCCGTTGCGCCGCACGTTGTGAAAGTAGGCCGGCAGGCTGGTCGAATAGGTGATGAGCGGTCCGTCGGTGAGCTGGAAGTGCAGGTGGGGCCCCGTCGAGTTGCCCGAGTTGCCACACTTGCCCAGCACCTGTCCCCGCGTCACGCGATCGCCGGGCCGCACTCGCAGCGAGCCCGACATGAGGTGACACAGGTAGGCAAACTCGCCGTTTTCGAACGACAGGACCACGGTATTGCCCAGGCGGTAATAGACATCGACCTGGCCCGGCGGGTTGTCGGGAATGCCATCGACCACCTGCACCACCACCGCGTCAGCGGGCGCCAGCACGTCCTGGCCGAAGGCGAAGTAGTCGCTGTTCTGCTTGCCGGGGGGACGGCTGGCCTTGCGCTTGCCGGGCTCTAGCTCTTCGGTGATGAAGAAGTCGATGGCGAAGCGCTGGTTGGCGTTCAAGTAGTGGCCATTGCCGGGCCCCAGCGTCGCATTGCTCGCCGTCCACACCCCGGCGAAGGGCAGCGACAGCACGGTGCGCGTCTTGTAGCCGTCGTTGCGGTCGTAGCGCTGACGCATCGCCGGGATGATCTCGCTGCCCACGCCGGCGCCCGAGACGTGCCCCCAGTAGTCGAGCGCGATGCGCAGGGGCAGCTCGGCCCCGTCGCTGAAGCGGGCGGTAAAGTAGAACGTCGTCAGCTCCGCGCCGATGTTGACGGTGATGCTCTGCTCGATGGTGGTGGGGGGGCCGTGGGCATCCAGAAAGCTCTGCGTGCTGCCGCGCAGGCTGGTCCAGTTGGGGCGACGACCGCCGGCCTCTTCGTGCATCAGGAAGGCCTCGTCGAAGCGCCGCGACAGCAAGAGCTGGGCATAGCGACGGGCCACACCCTGCAGCAGGTTCTGATTTTCCAGGTGGACGTCGGGGGCGGGGCTGGTTGGCTTGCCGGGCTTGCCGCGCACCACCTTGGCGCGTCGGGCCAAGGCCGGCAGCGGCGGACTCGGCGGCTCAATAATCGGCGGCATCGGCGGCGGCGGGCCTCCTGCGACGGCGCTCGCTCCTCCGTCCGAGGTCCCGCCGTCTGGGCGTGACCCGGCATCGCTGCTGCTGCCCCCGGCATCGACGGTGGGCCCGGCATCGACGACGCCCCCGGCATCCCCAGCCGCGGCGGCCAGGCGGCCTGAGGCCAGCTGTAGCCCAAAGAGCGCCGACACCACCCCCAAGAGCGCGAGCCCCCGCCACCTTGGGCTGTGCGCTCCGATCGGAGGGGCCTCCTTGGGCGTCTGCGGATCGCGCATGCCCGGTCATCATCGCATCGCCTATCGTAGAGGGCAACCGCAGCGCGCCCGACGGCCAAAAGAGTGCGCCGCACCGAAAAAACACCAGCGATTCTGCGGCCCTACACACTCGCCGCCACCCGTCTGCGCGGATCGCACATACTTAGAAGACGCGCATGACGCAGGCTCCTCAGAAGCAGATGGTCGGTCGCGTCCTCGCCGGGCGTTACCACATCGAAGGTGTGCTGGGTCGGGGTGCGATGGGCTCGGTGTATCGGGTCCGCGACACTCAGACCAACCGCATCTGTGCCATCAAGCTGATGGCGCAATTCGCGTCTCTCGACGAGAGCGCCTATCTGCGCTTCATCCAAGAGGCACAGATCGTCGCCCAGCTCTATCACCCCAACATCGTGCAAGTGTACGGCTTCGATCGCGACGAGGACGGAACGCCGATCCTGGCCATGGAGCTGCTCGAAGGCGACGACCTGCATACCCTGCTCTACGACCAGCCGCGCATGACGCTGGAGCGCACCTTAGAAATCCTGCGCGCCGTCGGTCAGGCCCTGCATGCGGCCCACAGCGTCGGCGTGCTGCACCGCGACATCAAGCCCAAGAACATCTTTATCGCCAAGCAGAAGAACAGCCGCGGCGAGATCCAGGAAGTCGTCAAGGTCGTCGACTTCGGTCTGTCGAAGGTGCTCGGCGAAAAGAACGCCAACGAGACCGCCCCCGGCATCATCCTCGGCACCGCCGAGTACATCCCGCCGGAAGGGACCCTCGGTGTGCCGGAGCTGCTCGACTTCCGCGCCGACCAGTGGGCGCTGGGCGTCGTCGCCTACCGCTTGCTGTCAGGCCGGCTGCCGTTTGAGGGCAACGATCCGCTGTCGCTGCTCGTCGCCATTCGCAAGACCACGCCACCGTCACTGCGCGAGCTGACGAGCGGGGTTCCCGAGCACGTCCTGTCGGCCATCGAGCGGGCGATGGCCAAGAACAAAGAAGACCGCTTCGACAGCGTGCAGGACTTCCTGCGAGCGCTCGACGGGTTGCCCACCATCGGCCAGGTGCTCAGCCGCTCATCAGACGGCGTGCCGGCGCTGACCGGCATGGATTTTTCGCGCCGTGGCCCTGGCGGCCAGGTCTCTGGCTCGCTGCGCTTGCCGCAGGGCAGCCTCGGGGGCAGCAGCGCCAACTCGGGACGGCACAGCCTGCCCGGCTCGCCCTCCAGTCGCTCGCAGCCGAGCGGGGCCGGCGGCTCGGGTGAGCACAGCCCCAGCTCGCGCTCGGGCCGACTAAGCAGCGGCGCCGCCGGTGAGGCCCGCCCGCGGGGAGGCCACAGTGACCGCGTCGCGCCTGTCGCTGCGGCGATGACCGCCGATGCCCTGCCCTCGATGCCGCCCCGCTCGCTGTTCCGCACCCTAGAGCCGGGAAGCGAGTACTCGGTGCACGTAACCGGCCACCTCGTCGGAAGCTCGAATGCCAGCACCGATGCCGCCCGGCGCCCTGGGCCCGCCCGCCAGGCCTGGGTCTTTCTGGCGGTGCCGACCATCGCGCTGTCGACGGCCGGCCTGCTGTGGCTGGGCCAGACCCACTTGTCCGATCGCCGGCATGCCGGGCCCGGGCCAAACCCGCCGGCCCTGACCGCCCCGCGGCCGGCAACCATCGGCCCCGTACCGACGACGGACACAGCACCCAGCCCGCCCGAGACGGCCCCCGCGGCTCCGACGCTGGCCCCCGCGGCTCCGACGCCGGCCCCCGATCCATCGCTCAGCCTGGCAGGTCCGCCGAGCGGGGTCCCCACGCCAGCTGCGGCCCTTCCCAGTACCGACAGCCGACCCGCCTCGGCCGTACCCGCCCCGCTGCCCACCCCGGGGCCAGAGGGTGCGCCGCTGCCGCTCAAGCCGACGGCCGCCAAGCCGACGGGATTGGGGACGCCCCCGGCCGCAGTGCCCGCGGGAGCAACCACGGCCCCGCACCCGCCACCTTCAGGAAAAGCCCCCGCGATCGGTCAACCACGCCCGGCCTGGCCAGCGGCGCGACCGGCTTGGCAAGGGGCGGC
>DAORCZ010000198.1:0-10616 GCA_035345735.1 Pseudomonadota bacterium
GCTCTTGGCGCTGATGAGCGCGGGGCTGATGCTGCAGCACGCAAACCTCGACCTGGCCATGGGACGGCTCGGCGCGGTGCTCAACTTGGCCGACGCGCACGCCTGCCATCACGCCGCCAGTGCTGCCGAAGCAAACTGCAACTACGGCGGCCTGCTCCTTGTGTTCGATCATCTGTTTGGTACCTATCGCCGTCCCCCAGCGCAGACCAGCCCGCCAACGCTGGGGCTTGCGGCATCGCCGGACTTCCCAGATGGCTACATCGGACAGCTGGCTGCGCCGTTTGAGCCGTCGCTGTGGCCGCGCCGCTAAGCGGCTTCTCGTTTTGCGATCGATGTGTTATCGGAAGCGATGAATGGCGGAATCATCGCGCTGGCCACTCCCGCCTACGCGCTGCTCATCGGTGCCGAGCTAGCGACTGCTTGGTACGCACAGCGACGGCACGGGCGCCCTTTAGGCTTCACCTTTGCCGACCTGATCACCAACCTATCTTTGGGCATCGGCTCGCAGCTTTTTGTCGCCTTCAACGCGCTGCAGGGCGTGGTCTTTTACAGCTTTGCCGAGAGGCACCTGGCCCTGTTCCACGGCTGGGAAGGCTCGCCCGCTCTGTGGCTGCTCGGGCTGCTTTTGACCGACCTGTGCTGGTACGTCTATCACTGGGCCAGCCACCGCGTTGCCGCGCTGTGGGCGACGCACGCCGTGCATCACCAGAGCCAGGAATACAACCTCACCGTCTCGCTGCGCCTGAGCTGGTTTTCCGGCGTCTTTTCGTGGCTGTTCTACCTGCCCCTGGCCATCCTCGGCGTGCCGCTGCTCATGCACGTCATGTTGCGCACGGTGCATAGCTTCTATCAGTTTCTGCTGCACACGCGTCGGGTCGGTCGTCTGGGACCGCTCGAATGGGTGCTGAACACCCCATCGCACCACCGCGTGCATCACGCCCGCGATGAGCACTATCGTGACCACAACTTCGGCGGCATCTTCATCGTTTGGGATCGCCTCTTTGGCACCTTCGTTCCCGAGGTCGAGGAGCCGCACTACGGCACCGATCCAGCGCACCACAGCCTGGACCCCGTCTGGGCCAACCTGGTCGAGTGGGCGCGTATCGGCGATCTGATGCGCCGCGCCCCGCACCTCATCGACAAGCTGCGCGCTCCGTTCATGCCGCCTGCTTGGTGTCCGTCGGGGCTGCGACCTCCAGTGCCTATCCCGCGGCCTGCGCTGGCGCCGCCTGATCTGGCCACCGCGCTCTACATCTGCCTGCACTTCGCGACGCTGATTGCGGGCTCGACGGCTTTTATGATCTACGACCGCCAGCTCTCCTCGCTGCAATTTGCGATCGCGGTCGTCCAGCTGATCTGGCCCATGGTGGTGTTTGCCGCGCTCCTCGAACGCCGTCGGGGCGCGCTGTGGTTAGAGGCCGGTCGCCTGGCCTCGCTGGGCGTGATCGCCGCCTTCGCCCTGCGCCATGCCCCGGGGCTTGGACCCTTCCCACTGTCGGCGGTGGCGCTCAGCCTGCTCGGGCTGAGCCTGCTGGGGTTATCCGCGCTGCCGCTGTCGGCGCGCCCGTCGCTGCATGAGCGGCCACGCAGTCCGCAACAGGTGCGCCTCGATGCGCTCTTCGGGGGCAGCATCCTGATCGCGCTTGTGCTGTACGCCGGCTACAAGCACCGCGTGCATATGCTGGGAGATCTGCTGTTCGGCTGCCATGTCTCGGCGCTGGCGACGGCGATGGGTCTGCTTATCAATTCGCGTCGCGTGGTCAGTTCGGGCCTGGTGTTTGCGATGGGATTTGGTCTGCCGATGTGGATCATCTTGGTCATCAGCGAGGGCACGACGAACTTTTTGTCGGTCTTTTTGCATCTCGTGCCACCGCTGGCTGCCGCGCTCTACGTGCGTCGCCATGGCATGAGCCGGGGGGCCTGGCTGTGGTCGTGGCTGCTGTTTATCGCGCTATTGCCCGTAAGCTACCTGCTGACCGACCCGGCACTGAACATCAACTTGGTGCATCGCCCCTCGCCTGAGATGGCCTACTTCGTGTCCACGCCCTGGGGAACGCGCATCTTTGGCAGCGTCGTCGCCTGGGTACTGCTGCTCCTCGCCGACTTCGTGCTGGCGCGCACGCTTGCGGCCCGTGCGCCCCGCGCTGCCTCGCCCGCGGCCTAGCGGTAGCGCGGACTCTGCAAAAGAGCGCTCAGCCCCTGCTGGCTGGGGGCGTCGTAGCCTTCAACGCCGAAGCGCACACTGTCTTCCGCTGGCCCTCGGTACGTGCCGAGCAGACGATCCCACAGCGAGAGCACATCCGAGAAGTTGCAGCCGGCATCGCCAGCCGCCCGCGAGTGATGACGACGATGCACGCGTGGCGTGTTGATGAACCAGGCCAGCACGCGCTCGCTGCGCCAGCTTAAGAGTTCGACATTGGCGTGCTGCCAGTGAGACACAAACGCGCCGATGCCGAAGTAAAGCACCAGCAACCACTGCGGCCCGCCGAGCAAGCACAGGCCAGCCTGCATGAAGAGCCAGGAGCAGAGCAGCGCCAGCGGATGGGTGCGAAGGCTGGTCGTGACGTCCAGGCCGGGGTCGGTGTGATGCACGCGATGGAGCCGCCACAAGAGCGGGACGTGATGCTCTAGGCGATGGAAGGCGTAGTCACAGAGATCGAGCAGGAACAGGCCCAACGGCACCGCAATCAGCGACGGAAGTGACAACCAGTGCAGCAGACCAAAGGGATGCCGCTGCTGCCAGATCCCGATGCGCGCCGCCAGCCAGGCAAACCCGCCATAGAGCAGCAAGTTCAGCGCATTGAGCGCAAAGTGGCGCAGCACATGCCGCGTCCGACCGCCAGGAATGGGGCGACGTGGCGCCGCGGTCTCGATGAGGAGCAAGGCCGCGAACAGCCCGAAGTGCAGGACGGCATGACAGCCGGGCAGGAAGTCAGCGAGCCGCATCGGCGCAGCCTAGCGAAATTCTCGTCTCGGCGGAGCGGCACGTGATATGGACGGCGCGTGAGGTCCTGTCAGTCGGACGATGCAGCCCCGGGCGGAGCCAGCCTGCTCCCCGGCTGCTTCTATCCGGTCGCGCAGTCGGACGCAGTTACACGTCGACCGATAGCGCGGACGCTAGGCGGACAGGCGCTGGCCATCTTTCGCGATGATCGCGGCCGGGTCTGCGCTCTGGATGCCTGCTGTCCGCATCGCGGTGCGAACCTGGCTGATGGCCAAGTCATCGATGGCACCCTGGCCTGTCCCTATCACGGCTGGCGATTCGCTGGCGATGGGGCGTGCGTGTTGGTTCCCTCGCATCCCGACCGGCTGATCCCGGCCCGATCGTCGGCCCGATCGTTTGAAGTTGTGGAACAGCAGGGCGTGGTCTGGGTGCGCTTGACCTCGACGGCAGGCCAGCCCCCTCCGCCACCCTTTGAGATCGCCGACGATCCGCGCTACCGCCGCTTCGTCATTGAGGGTAGCTATGCCGGTCCCGCCGACTGGTGGATGGAAAACTTCCTCGATATCTCGCACGTGCCCTTCGTGCATCGACGCAGCTTTGGTGGGCAGCATCCACGTGTCCTCGCCGATCCGGTCGAGCGCGGCACCGAGGCTCGGAGCTACACCGCCCGCGTGCGTGTGCACTACACCTACGGGCTGTGGGCGCGTTTGATCCACGGCGCGGTACGCGACTACAGCGAAGACGTCCTCTTTCGCGTCACCGTTCCCGCGACGATTTATCTCATCAACGATATGGGGGGCGGTCGGCGACAGGCCTTGGCCTTTCTGGCCTCGCCCGAGGGGCCGCAGCGCACGCGCGTCATCCTTTCGGTGTGGCGCAACTATCTGACCTGGCTGCCCGGGGCCGACGCACTGGGACGGCGCTTTACCCGGCAGGTGCTCGACGAAGATCAGCGCATTGTCGAGCGCAGCCCGGCACCCATGCCCACCGCCGATCGCGCTGCGATGGCCGCCGATGGTGCAGTGCAGGAACTGGCTCGCCTGATGCGCCGCGCGCGGGCGCGAATGGCAGAGGACTCGGCCTCGTTCGGTCGGCAGTCAGAGCCTGCATCCCACGAAGCGGATCCCACTGCGGCCGCGAAGCATCCGCAGCCGGAGTCGCGCGCATGAACGACGTGCTCCGCAGCGGCTTTGAGGAATTCCGAACCTGGGTCAACCCCGTCGCTGCCGAGCGTGCTCAGCTCACTGCTGAGCCGATCCGCTTGGTCCGCGTGATGGATGGCTGCACTCTCGCCGATGCCGAGGGCACCCCGTATCAAGACTTCCTGTCCGGCTATGGCACGCAGGCGCTTGGCCACCGCAACGCTGTTGTTGAAACCGCTCTGCGAGAGTTCCTATCCAGCGATTCTCCGTCGTTTTTCCCATCGGGAATCAGCCCCTACGCCGGACGCTTGGCTCGTCTGCTGGGCGAGCGCACCGGCTACAGCAGCGCGAGCTTTGCGTCCAGCGGCACCGAAGCGGTCGAAGCGGCGCTGAAGCTGGCGCGGGCCGCGACCGGGAAGCCGCGCGTGCTGGGCCTGACTGGCGCCTACCACGGCTGCACGTTGGGCAGCTTGTCGCTGATGCAGCCCGGCCCGTTTACGGATCGCTTTGGCCCGCACCTTCGCGCGGTTGAACTTCTGCCCTTTGGCGATGAGCGGGCGCTGACCCGGGCACTGGCCGTCGGCGATGTGGCCGCTGTCATCGTCGAGCCGCTGCAGGTCGAAGGCGGCGTGCGCGCGCCCTCGACCTCATATGTCGAGACCCTGTGTCAGCACACCGCTGCGCAGGGCGCGCTGCTGATCGCCGATGAAGTGCAAACCGGTCTGGGACGCACCGGCCGCTTCCTCGCCAGCGAGGCATGGCCGCGACGGGCCGATGTCGTGGTCCTGGCCAAGGCACTGGGTGGAGGTCTGCTACCGCTATCGGCGCTGCTGACCGATGCCGCGATCTTTGCTCGCGCCTACGGCACCATCGAGACCGCCGAAAGCCACCAGTACACCTTCGCCGGCAACGGCCTGGCCTGTACCGCGGGCATTGCCGCGCTGAGCCAGTTTACCGACGAGCTGCATGCACAAGTGGCGGCCTCTGGCGACCGCTTCCGCGCTGCGCTGCAGGGGGCGCTTGGTGACTCGCCGCTTTTTTCCGAGGTGCGCGGCCAGGGCTTGCTAGTGGGGATCGCGCTGCGCGACGCCGATCACCCCTGGCTGAGCTTCGCCGGCCTGGGCCTGCCTGAGCTTGCCAATCAGCCCTCGGTGGGTTTGCTGCTGTGTCATCGCTTGTTCCGTCGCGGCTATCTGACCCACGTCTGCGGCCACGACTGGCGAGTTGTTCGTTTGCAGCCGCCGCTTGCTATCTCTGGCGATCGCCTCGACGAGTTCGTGCGGGTCTGTCAGCACGAGCTCGCCAGCCTGGCCAACCTGCTGTGAGCGCCCCACCGCAACCTCTACCCCGCATGTGCCCCTGCCCTTGACGCGAGAGATCCCCATGTCGCTGGCCCCGGATCCACAAGAGCGCCTCCTTCACCAGACCACCAGCCTGTGCAAACACTGCAAGAACGCGGTGCCGGCCCGGGTCGTCGCGACGTCGCAGGGCGAGGTGTGGATGCGCAAGCACTGCCCGCAGCATGGCGATCAGCAGGCGCGACTATCGACCAGCGCTGACTTCTACGAACAGACGCGGGCCATGACGCAGACGCGCGTGCCGCCCCGCCTGACCCAGGTCCCCGTCGCGCACGGCTGTCCCTTTGACTGCGGCCCGTGCGCGCTGCACACGCAGAAGGTCCGCTTGCCCGTCGTGACCATCACCAGCGCTTGCAACCTCGACTGCCCGATCTGCTACGTCCACAACAAGAACGACGATCCGTTTCACATGTCGCTCGATGAGTTCGATCAGATCCTCGAACACCTCCGCCACGACCACGGCAGCGAGCTCGACATCGTGAACCTGACGGGCGGCGAGCCGATGCTGCATCCGCACGTGCTCGATTTTTTGCGGCGGGCACAAGCGGCCGGCATCCACCGTGTGACGATCTGCTCGAACGGTCTGCGCCTGGCCAAGGACGAAGCGCTGGTGCAGACGCTGTCGCAGCTGGGGGCGCGCATCGCGCTGTCCTTCGACTCGTTTGAAGCCGAAGCCGACGTGACGCTGCAGGGCGCACAGCTGGTCGCGACCAAGCTGCGCTGCCTCTCGCTGCTTGAGAAATACGACGTCGATACCACCCTGATTCCGGTCATGACCCGTGGCGTCAACGATCACGAGATCGGTCGCATCATCGAGCTTGCGCTGCGCATGCGGAACATCCGCCACCTGGAAATTCACACCATCACCTACACCGGCCAGAGCGGCACCAGCTTCGACCCCGAGCGGCGCGGGCGCATCTCGACGTATGAGGTGCTGTGCCGCATCGAAGAGACGACGGCTGGCTTGCTGCGGCAGAGCGACTTTGTGCCATCGCCGTGCGCTCATCCGCTGTGCTACCAGATTGCCTATCTGCTCATCGATCCCGACGGCGGACCGGCGATTCCGTTCACTCGCCTGATGCCGCGGGAGACGCTTTACGCAGCGCTGTCGGATCGCTTGTATCTAGAGCCCACACCGCAGCTAGAAGAGGCTCTGCGCGAGGCCATCGATCGACTGTGGGTCGAAGGCGGTGACGATGCCGAGCGCGCCCTGCGCTTACTGAAGCGCTTGCTGTTGCAGATGTTCCCGACCGACCGGACCCTGACCCCGCGCGAGGCGATGCGGGCCGCCGAGCGAGCCGTCAAAGCCATCTACATCCACTCGCACATGGACGAAGAGACCTTCGACATCGAGCGGGCCGCCGACTGCTGCGACAGCAACTGTTACGCCGATGGCAGCACCATCCCAGTGTGCAACTACAACGTGCTGTATCGCGAAAAAGAGGCCCGCTACAACGTCACGCCGCGTCGCTGGAACGAGCGGGCCGGCGGGCAGACGGTCATCCATCGCTCGCTGCCCATCGTGAGCTAGACCGATGAATCCACGACGACTCGAAGGCAAGCGCTGCCTGGTGACTGGCGGATCGCGCGGTCTGGGGCTGGCCCTCTGCGAAGCGCTGACCGCAGCCGGGGGGCACGTCGCATTCACCTATTCCAAAAGCGACAGCGATGCCGAGCAAGCCCGCGCGCGAATCGCTGCGCAGGGGAGCGAGCCGCTGCTCTTTCGCGGCTCGGTGGCGGATGCTGCGCACGTGCAGGCGACCGTCGCTCAGTTGACTGCGACCTGGGGCGGGATCGATGTGCTCATCAACAACGCTGGCATCACGCAGATCCTGCCCATCGCGCTTCTGGAAGAGGCGGACTGGGATGCGGTGATGGACATCAACGTCAAGGGCGCCTACCTGTTTTCGCGCGCCGTGCTGAAGTCGATGATCCGCGCCCGGGCCGGGCACATCTTGTCGATTGGATCGTTCGCCTCCGAGCGCGTGATCGAAGCGCCGGTGCACTACGCCGCCGCCAAGTCGGCGCTGCGCGGCTTCACGGAGGCCCTGGCCCGCGAGGTTGGCCGATACAACATCCAGGTCAACCTGCTGTCGCCGGGCCTCTTGGATGTGGGGCTGGCGCGCATCCTGCCGAAGCACCGCGTGGCGGAGTACATCAGCCAGTGCCCGCAGGGTCGGCTAGGTAGCTCGGCCGAGATCGCGGCGCTCGTGACCTACCTCGTCTCCTCGGAAAATCGTCTGATGACCGGCGCGAAGATCGTCGCGGATGGAGGGCTATGAGCATGTCCGCCAGCGTCTCTTCCCCTGCTGCCCCCTCTGAGCCGCGCGTCGCCTTGGTACTGGGGGGCACCGGCGCCGTGGGCCGCGCTGTCCTGCACGAGCTATCCGTGCGAGGCATCCCAGCCTGGTTCACCTATCACTCCTCGGCCGAGCGCGCGGCCGAGCTATCGAGCCGCTATGGTTTCCCCGGCCTGCCCGTCGATTTCGCCGATGCCACCTCGACCTCGGCGCTGTTTGCTGAGTTAGACCGGCGCGGCTTTGTGCCTGATGTGCTGATTCACTGCACCGCCGTCAGCCAAGCACTGCCGCTGGCCGAGGTCTCACCGGGCGACTTCACCCGCACTCTTTCGATCAACGCCCAGTCGGCGTTCCTGGCCTGTCAGTGGTTGGCTGCGCGACGCCCCAGTGACTGCGACGTGGTGTTCGTCGGTGCGCTGACCGGTGGGCAGTCACTGCCGCTACCCGTGCCCTACGCAGCGACGCAGGGGATGCTGCCCGCGATGGTCATGGCGCTCGCACACGAACTCGGCCCGCGTCGCTTTCGCGTCAACCTTGCCGCGCTCGGTCTGTTGGATGAGGGGCTAAGCCAGACGCTAGATCCCAAACGTCGTGCCGACTACCTGACGTTTAGTGCGCTGCGTCGGGTCGGCACCACCCGCGATGCGGCGGGCACCATCGTCTGGCTGGCGCTCGAAAATCGCGCCATCCACGGCAAGGTCGTCGCCCTCAACGGCGGTATCTAGCCTGCGCTCGATCGGCGCGGGCCGGCGCCCAGCGTGTACAGGTCAGGGGCCGGCTGGCTGACGAAGCGCGCGTCGCGACGACGGTACAGGATGTTGTAGGCGCACGAGGGCAGGTTGCGCCCGTCGGGTTCGCGAATACCGACGCAGCAGGTGCGGATGCGGTCGCTGTCGAACGTCTCTTCATCCATGTGGGCGTGGATGTACACCGCCTTGGCCATCGACTCGGCCGCGCGCAGCCGCTGCGCCGCATCGAGGCGCGGATCAAAGACGCGCCCAACGACCGCTTTGAGGCTGGCCAGCACCAGATCAGGTTCGTCGCAGGCGATCTCGCCGGCATAGAGCCGGTTGATGACGTCCTGCAATGCATCATGGAGCGCGGCATCCGGCTCTATGTACAGCGATCCCGCCAGCATCGCGCGCAGATCCTGGCGATCCATGAAGCGCGGGAAGGGCAGCCAGCGCCCGTCGGTGAGGCGCAGAAGATAGGTCACGACGTAGCACAGCGGATGCGCGGCCGGCGAAGGCACGAAGTCGCTTTTGCGCAGGACTCCCGCGGTCTGAGCTTCGATGGCGCACAGCACGTCGTAGGTGGTCAGGCGCGCGGTGCGATCGAAGTCAGCACCGCTCTGGCCGGTGAACGTCATGGTGTGCAGCTCGATGCTGCGGATGAAGTCCTTGTCGAGCGCCAGGCGGATCAGCGCGCCGAGCTCGTGATCGTTTTTGCCGCGACACAGCACCGGCAGCAGCGTGGTGTCGACGCGATGCTTCTCTAGCAGCGATAGCACGCGCAGCTTGCCTTCGAGGAACTGCCCGCCAAGCAGCTCCCGGTTCACCTCCGGCTCGAACGAGTCGAAGGACAGGATGACGCGCGCCTGCAGCTCGGCCAGGCGCTGCAGCAGGGACTCGTCTTTGAGGAAGCGCAGGCCATGCGTCGAGATCGTGACACGATGGATGCCTTCCTCATGGCACAGCTCGACCAGGCGCTGAAACTGTGGGTGCTGTGTGGGTTCGCCGCCGGTGAGGTTGATGATGCGAGCCTCGGGCGCAGCGGTCCGCAGGTGCTGCAGGATGGCGCGCAGCTCGGACTCGGACATGTGATATGCGCCGTCGCTGCGGTTGTGGGTGTAGCAGATCGGACAGTCGAGGTTACAGGCCGAGGTGATGGGCACGATCGGCAGCTTCAGCTCCTGCTCGTGTGCGCTGCACGGTCCGCAGTCGAGGGGACAGCCGTGCTTCACCTCAGTCCGCGGCTGAGGCCGTCGCAGCACCGGCGGGTAGCTCATCATCTCGTGATACCAGGCGACACTCGCGGCGATGGGGGCTTCCTGTTCGCCGTGCTGCGGACAGCGCTTGCGCAGCACCACCGCATCGCCGCGTCGCAGCACCTGGGCATCAATCGGACGCTGGCACTCTGCGCACAGGCTGCCGGTCTGGCGCAGCAGCTCTTCGTTTTCGCCGGCATCGGGCGCAGCCGCGGCCGTCACACCGACTGCCCCTGCAGCTTCCCTTCGACCATGTTGACGAACGTGCGCACCGAAAACAGCGTCAAGATCTGCCCCGTGCGCAGGCCGGGGTGGATGCGCTCGGCAGCCTCGGGCAGCAGGCTGCGCAAGCGATCGAGGCCGGCTTCGCTGATCACGCCGCCGGGGGCAAACTCTTCTTCCGACATCTCGCCGCGGGCTGCGCGCTCCATCTCGCCGCGCGTGATCTGGATGTTGAAGGCCTGCTCTAAGCGAAACACGATGTCCAATAAGGCCAGCGAATCGGCGCCTAGATCGGCCATCAGGTTCGAGTCGAGCTTTACTCCAGCGACATCGATGGCCAGCGCATCCGCGATACAGCCAGCGACGATCTCGGCACGGGCGGGGGCAGACGGGTTCATGTGCCCTGGTTAGAGCAAGGAATCGTCGGAAAGGAAAGCCCCCGCGCGCGAAATCCGTCCTACCCACACCGCCGCGGCCATGCCCGGTGCGCCCACGCTGAGGCCGAGCGCCGAGCGGGCAGCCAGCGAGCGGACTTCAGTGAGTGGCGACAATGGGCCTGGGCTCGGCGCGAGCAGCGCGGCAATCGGCGGCAGACGTTCACGCTGCAACAGGCCGGAAAGGACGATGGTCTGCACTACCGGCATCGCGGCCCCCAGGATCCCA
>DAORCZ010000199.1:0-10583 GCA_035345735.1 Pseudomonadota bacterium
TCCTGCTGGAAGAGCTGGGACACGGCCGCAGCTTCAGCCTGGACACCGACGCTGCACTGGACACGCGGGCCCAGCTGATCGGCGAGCTTTCAGGCTAGCTCGGCGCTGTCAGCGCAGAGCGCAGGGCGGGCTGCTTCCGCGATTGCCTTGCCGTACTCGATCGGCGATTCTCGAGAGACGCTGTCGGTGCATGCGCCGCAGGTGGAAAGGACCCGCACGGATGTCGGTGTTGTCCACAAAGCAGCCAGGGGAACGCGTCGCCGGGGAGGGCGCAGGGGCCGTCAGGGGGAGGACCCCGCAGCGGTTCAGGCGCGCGCTCGCTCGACTGATCTTGCCGGGGCTTTCGCTGTGGCTCTCGGCCTGTCCCGCTCCGACCGTGCCGGATCCGCCTCCGACGCCGCCTCCGCCGCCCGCGCGACCCGCGCCGCCCCCACCGCCCCCGCCGTCGCCTGCCCAGTCGCCTGGGCCGGGGCCGCGCGACATCGTCGTCAATCAGGCCGATCTGTTTGGCCAGTTCGAGGGGCGCCAGGGCGCAATCGTCACCATCCGCGCGCTCTTGGTCTTGACCCCGAATCGTCCGCAGGTCGGTCACAAGGGCACGTTGGCCTGTGCTCCGACGGGCGGTGGCTCCGATGACGACTGGCTGACCATCGCCGACATCGAGGTCAAGCGTCCGCTGGATGATCAGAGCCGTATCCAAGTTCGTCTGCTGGGCGGCGAAAAGCCGCTGCTCCTGCCGGGGCCAAAGAAGCCCACGCCGCTGCCCAAGAACACCCGCCTGCGTCTACGCTGGGAGTACTAGTCGAAGGTCCGCTCCATGTTGACGTCGCTGACATGGGCCACGCTGCCGGGCCATGGGGAGAGCCAAGCCGCGCCTGCCGAGCGGCTGCACGTGGTCATTGTCTGGTCGAAAGATGAGCCGCATCGCTTGGGCGAAGTGGCCGCGATCGCCGGACCGTGCGTGCTGGGACGAGGGGGCGCTGCCCCGTCCGATCCATCGCCGCGGCTGACGTTTTTTCGTCACCGACCGGGCGGGGGGCAGGCACGACCGCCGCTGGAGGGCGCGCGGATCTCGCGTACGCAGCTAGCGATAGAGCCAGTGGGCGAGGATCGGCTGGCGGTGCGCTCGGTGGGGCGCTGCCCGCTCTTGCTCAACGGCACCGAAACGATCGAGGGGGTGGTAGGGGTCGGCGATACGCTGACGCTGCGCCAAGCGGTGATGTTGCTCGTCGTGCGCCGTCCGATAGAGCTGCCCGCGCTGCACAGCCGCAGCGATTTCGCGGGCCCGCGACAGCCGTTTGGCGTCGCCGATCTGCAGGGTCTCGTCGGCGAGAGCCCGGCGCTGTGGGCGCTGCGCGATCTCGTGGGCTTTGCTGCGCAGGCTGAGCGTCCGGTGCTGCTCTTGGGGCCTGCGGGCTCGGGCAAGGCCCTGGCGGCACGGGCCATCCACGCGCTCTCGGCACGGGCTGAGGGGCCGTTTGTCGAGTCGAGCCCCGCCGGTCGCTCGCTGCCGCCCGGAACCAGCAGCGTGGACGCCGTCGAGCTAGCGAACCAGGCCGCGGAGGCGCAAATTCCAGCGCGCACGCTGCTTTCCCAGGCCGCTGGCGGCACGTTGTTCTTCGATGAGATCGACGCGCTCTCTGCGGCGGAGCAAGCGCAGTTGGCCACCCGGCTGGAGCGAGTGTTTCGGTCATCCGAGCTGGCGAGCGAGACGCGGGCACCCCTTTCGCTGATTGCCTCGACGCAGGGCGCGGTCAGCGATCTGCTGCCGGCTCTCGCGGCGCAGCTGCCGTTCCACATCGAGGTCCCCGAGCTCAACAGCCGACGGGAAGACATCCCGTTGCTCCTTAACCACCTTCTGGCCCAGGCGGCGCAGACCAGTCCCGCCATCGCCAGTCGCTTCTTCGAGCGGCGGGGCGGTATCCTCGCCGAGCCGCGTGTCGCCCCCGAGCTGATCGACGGACTCTTGCGCCATCATTATCGGCAGCACCTGCGCGAGCTGTCGCGCTTGATGTGGCTGTCGCTGTCTACCAGCCGCGAGGGTGTGCTGGCCCTGACCCCGGCGGTGGCCGCCGAGCTGCAGACCCGCGAGCCAGGCGACACCAGCCGGCCCAGCGCGACCGTACAGCCGCCCAGTCGGGCTGAGATCGAGCTCGCGCTGGCTAGCGCTCGTCAGGCCCTGCAGCAGCAGTCGCAGCAGATCTCGCAGCTGAGCGATGAGCTGCGCCGCCAGATCGAAGGGCGGGCGCGTCGGCTGATGGACGCGCTGTACGATGCGCCGCTGCGCGGGGGAGGCGGTCTTCCCCTTGCTGTACCGGGTGCAGTGCTGCGCTCGGCAGGCACGGTGCAAGGGCGCGCGGCGCCGAGCTTGGCACCCGGCGATCCCCTCGGCGATAGCTATCGCATCGTGCAACCCCTGGGCAGCGGTGGCATGGGCGCGGTGTACGAGGTCGAGCGGCAGAGCGATCAGAAGCGCCTCGCTGCCAAGGTCTTGCGCGAGCTTCCCGACCGAGCGGCCCTCGGTCGCTTCGCACGCGAGGCCTACATCATGGCCCGCTTCAATCATCCCCACCTGCTGTCGGTCTGGGACATCGACTTCACCGCCGAGGGCACGCTGTACCTGGTGATGGAGCTGGTGCATGGATCCTCGCTGTGGGGGCAGCGGCGACACTTCGGCACCGTGGCTTTTGCCCTGCCCATCCTGCGGCAAGTGGCCGAGGCGCTCTCTGCGCTGCACAGCCAGGGCATCGTCCACCGCGATGTAAAGCCAGAGAACATCCTGCTGTCGGTGTCGCAGCCGGGGCTGGCGCCGCAGGTCAAGCTGGCCGACTTCGGCATCTCGCGGCTGCTTGATGGCGCCGACGAACCGGAAGAAGCGACGCCGACCCCCGCCACAGCAGCGGCGAACAGTGTCGCTCACCACGTGGTCTCGCCGCGTCCGGCCGGGCTTGCGGGCCCCGATGCCCTGGAGCTGGGTCGGCAAGACACGCTGGCCCTGGCCGCGTTGGGGACCGTGCATCCCGACGCGGCGCAGGCGGCAGAACTGGCCGGTAGCGAGGGGGCTCCGCGCACTGGCACCGGCGTGATCTTCGGCACGCCGCTCTACATGGCGCCTGAGCTTGCGCAGGGCTCGCGACATGCCGAGACTTCTTCGGATGTGTTCAGCTTCGGCGTCGTCGCCTACGAAGTCCTGACCGGGAAGCCCGCCTTCGCCAAGGCTCCGATGTTGCTGCAGCTTTCGGGGCAGCTCACCACGCCACCCACGCTGCGCAGCCAGTGTCCCGACTTGGCACCGACGCTAGCGCAGCTCATCGACCGCTGTCTTGCCCTGGCGCCCAGCGAGCGACCGCCCATCGACGCCATCCTGCACGCCCTGCGCGACAGCGGCCGATAGCGACCCGCGACTCGCTTAGCGCGCGCTCTCGGCCGGGCACATCAGCTCGACCAGGACCTGATACACGGCGGCCCAGGCCTGCTGGTGTCTTTCACTCCACTCGTCGCGCGTTGCCTCGGCCATCGAGGCGATGAGCGCCTCGCCAACCCAGTCGTACATCTCGCGGGTCACGCCATAGCGCACATGGTGTTCGCCCAAATGCGATAGTCGCTCGACGAGCCAGTCGCGATCTTCCAGGTGATCGAGGATGGCCATCAAGGTCTGGGCGAGGAGCGAGTGCTGTGCACCATCGCTGTTTCGGGCAAACAGGCTGCGCACCTCGGGGTGACGAGCAAACAGGATCTCGTAAAAGCGCGCCGGAAACGTCAGGTCGCGCTGCAGCACCAGCTCGAAGTGATCGCGGAGGAAGGGGCCGTCGAGTGCCATGGGTGGGGATCACCGACCTGCGGACAGTTTTTTAGAGTTGCATCTTCTTTAAGTCGGGTCAACGCCGACGCTGCGGGCTCGCCTAGTGGTCCATGGTGGGGCCGATATCGGACAGCGGATTGGCCGATGTCTCGGCGGACTCGGACGGGGAGGCGGCTTCCACCGGCGGGGGCGTCGCCTGTGCACGGTGCTGCTGCCAGAAGCTGCGCGCCTTCTCGGAATTCCAGTCGCGAGCACAGCGGCAGCCGGACAAGAGCTCAGCGAGGACGGCGGCACTGCTCACGCGGTCGTTCGGCTGTTTCTGAAGGCAGCGCAGCACGACGGCCTCTAGATCTTCGGGGAGCGTCGGATTGATCTGGCGCAGTGACGGAGCCGGCTCGGCGATGTGGGCCGCCAAGACCTCCATGGCGGTCGCGGTCACAAACGGGGGCTTGCCGGTAAGCAGGAAGTAGGCGACGCAGCCCAGGCTATACAGGTCCGAGCGGGCGTCGAGGGGCGCGTTCGCCATCACCTGCTCGGGCGACATGAAGGCCGGCGTGCCGAGGATGCTGCCCAGGCCCGTGACCTGCAGCGACAGCGCATCCGGCGTCGTGCTCCCCGCCGCTGTCTCTGCCGCGTCGGTCGAGGCCGTGGGCTCGGGCTGGGGCGATGTTGCGGGGGCGGGGGCACTTGGACCCTGCGGCAGCGTCTGATCGTGCGCAGACGCGATGCGGGGAGCAACCGCTGCCGACACCGACGCCGCCTGCGCTGCGGGCGAGGCGACCCGCTGCACCAAGCCAAAGTCGAGCAGCTTGACGACATCCGACCGCTGCCCCGATTCGCAGAGCAGCAGGTTGCTGGGCTTGATGTCGCGGTGAATGAGGCTGATGGCGTGCGCCTCGCCCAGGGCGTCGCAGGCTTGGCGCAGGATGTGGACCACACGACCGGGGGGCAGCGGGCCGTATAGGCGTACAAGCTCGGCCAGATCCAGGCCTGGCACGTACTCCATGACGTAGTAGAAGGTGCCGTCTTCGGTGCGGCCGTAGTCGAAGATTTCGACGGCGTTGGGGTGCGAGAGGCCGGCCATGGCCTGCACCTCGCGCTCGAAGCGGACAAGGTTGCTGCGGTCGATCCCCAGCTCGGGACGGATGAGCTTGACCGCGCAGGGCCGACGCAGGAACTGATGGCTGGCCAGATAGACGTCCCCCATGCCGCCGCCGCCCAGCTTGCGCTGCAGCGTGTACTGTCCCAGACGGCGGGCCGCGAATAGCTGTCGGCTCAGGGTGTCGATGCGGTGCGCTGCCGCGATGCACAGCGCAGCGAACGGGGTCAGCATCAGCGCCGCCACCAGGCCGATCTCGCGAAGCTGCGGACCGAAGATGGGGCGGCTCAGGCTGGCTAGAAAGGCTGTTACCAGGACGTCGGCGTAGGCCAGCCCGACGATGAACAGGCTGCGTCGCGCCGTCGAGGGAATCAGCCCGCCATAGCCGGCCAAAAGACAGGCCATGGGGTAGGCGCAGCCCGAGGCCAAAAGGTTCAGACCGATGCCCTCGCTGAGCGAGACGCCCTGGCCCGGGGCAAAGCTCCATGAGGTGAAGGAGCTGAAGTCGGCGATGGGCGGCGACGGTGTACCGACCCAGGTGGCGGAGCAGAGGTGGGCGTAGACCGTTCCGGCGTGTACGACCACGCTGAGCACAATCACTGCCGACTCGATGCCGCGGACGGCGCGCAGCGATAGCCCGGTGCCTCGCCACAGGGCCAGGACGCCAGCGGCCAGGATGCTCAGGCGCAGGCCCATCACCACGGCGACATCGGGCTGTCCGTTGCCGCCGAGCAGCAGGTGAAACACCAGCCACAGACCTTGCAGGGTGCTCACGATCAGCACGACCACCAGAAACAGCAGCAGGCGGCGGCGCAATCGATCGAGGACTTCGCTCTCGTAGCGCGGCGAAGTGCCGAGCACAAAGTCGATGTGCTGGCGACTGTTCGCTGCCGCCTGCGATGGGGGAGAGCTAGCCAAGTGACCCTGCGGATCCTCGGCTATTTTACCGTGGCGCGTGCGAAATGGGCCGGCCGTCGCGATCTCGACGGGCCCCTGGCGGTGTCTGCGCTGCGGCGGGGGACTTTCGGTGCGGCCTGGCTTGGCTCAGCGCAAAACGAGGTCGCGCAGATACTCGATGTACTCGCTCATTCGGTCGTCGGGCACGGCGTGCTCGTCAGTGGCCGGCAGGATTCGCGTCAGCTCCCACAGGCCGGTGTAAAGCGAGTACAGAGCCAGCGCGGCATAGCGCGCCTTGGCCGCCGGGTAGCCGAGCTCGCGGTAGGTTTGGGCGAGGAAGCCGAGGCGGCGCTGCGTTGTCCGGCGCAGGCGAGACCCGACGCGGGGATCGGTGGCGGAGGCCTGCAGCGCAGCGAAGAGTTCACCCCGCCCGCGGTCGCGGTAGATTTCTCCGACGATCCGCTCAAGTCGGGCGCGGGGGGCGCCGATGTCGCGCAGCGCGTCGAGGACGTCGATCCGCTCACTCTCCCACAGATCAAGCGCCGCTTCGAGAAGCTCATCCCGTGAGGTGAAATGCCAGTAGAAGCTGCCGGTCGTCACATGCAGCGAGGCAGCCAGGCCGGCGACGTTGATGCCGGCCAAGCCACGCTCGCTGATCTGCGACAGCGCGGCCCGCAGCCAGTGCTCGCGGGTCAGCCGCTTTTGGCCGGTACGACGGGGGCCACGGGTTCGCACGGTGGCTAGGCTCCCGGCCGGGGCACCGCCGGCTGGCCTCGCGGATGCAGCCGTACGGCGACGAGTTGGACGAGGAGATGGCACCTTCGGCACCCACAAAAGCTATCAGAGGTTGCGAGAGCGCATTTTTTTTTTGCATGCGCCAAGTCGGCTCGCGAAACTATCGCCAGCCCGCGTCGTGCGCTCGTAGCTTGCGGCATCTTCGACCTTGGGCTGGGTTGTGCCGCGGTTTGCATTGCTTGTTGCCTTTCGAGGAGTACCTGCCCCATGAGATCGTCGCTGCACCTGTCCCGCCTGCGTTCCGTCCTGGCTGCCTCGCTCGCCACTGGGTACGCCTTCTTGGGGGTTGCGTACGCCCAAGATCCGGCCCCGGCCCCGGCCCCGGCTCCGGCTCCGGCTCCGGCAGCGCAGGCCCCCGCCCCGGCTCCCGAGGCGCCGCCGCCGCCACCGCCGCCCCCTCCGGGCAAGGACGCGAAGTATGAATTCAGCAAGCAGGAAGAGGTCAAGCAGGTGGTGTGGAAGGCCAGCGCTTCGGCGGGCTTCTCGGCGGCCACCGGCAACGCCAACATCATCACCTTCAGCGGCGGCGGGCTTGTCTCGCGCAACGACGGCAAGAACAAGATCGGGCTCAACCTGGAAGGTCTCTATGGCCTGACGCGCAACAACGTCATCGTCATGCCGCCCGATCCCACGATTCCTGCCGCTGAGCTACCGCAGGTTGTCGAAGAGCAGACGACAACCGCCGCCTTCTTCAAGGGCCTGATTCGCTACGACCGCTTCTTCACCGAGAACAACACCGGCTTCCTGACGTTCTACGGCGGCCTCGATATCCCAGCCAGCAAGGAATACTTCCTCGGCGGCCAGGTCGGTTACGCGCGCCAGATCCTCAAGACCAAGATGCACGAGATCTTCGGCGAGCTTGGCTACGACTTCACCTTCGATCGCCTCAACACGCCGGCGATGATGACGGCTATGCCGTTCGAGCCGAACGTCTTTCTGCACTCGGGCCGCCTGTTCTTTGGCTATGTGCTCTCGATCGGCGATCACAGCGCCCTGCGCCTCAACGCTGAGACGCTGCTGAACTTCAACCCGCTGACCATTGGCGATCGCGCGGTGGGCGTGGCCGAGGCGACGCGCGTAAACGCCAAGGCCGAGTTCACGACGAAGATCTGGAAGCCGCTCAGCTTCCGCGCCGCCTTCTCGCTGCGCTACAATAATGCGCCGGCGGTGAACGCCAAGATCCCCAGCCCCATCGACCACCCCTACCACTACAACCAGAAGCTCGACACCTTGACCGAGCTTGGTCTGGTCGCGAACTTCATCTAACCCTCGGTGCTGCGGGCTGTGCGCATCGGCTCTGCGGTATCCTGGGGTGCCTCGTCGGATTCCAACGCTTCGGTTCGTCCCCACTGCCCATGCTGCGTTTTCCTCGCTCCGCCCCGCCTGCTGCCGTGCTCTTCCTTCTGGTCGGCACGCTGGGGGGGGCGCTGGGCGGGGCATTTATGGGGTTTCGGGCGGGGCTGCGCAGTCAGCCAGTCCGGCCTGCGTCGTCGTCGCCGGCCGTCGGAGATCTGCGGCTTGACGCCGGTGCGGGATCCCGGGCCATACTCTCGCCAGCCGACCAGGGGGTGTCCGTCGTCCTGCCGGCCCACGATCGGGTGAGTGATGCGGGGACTGATGCCGGGACGGCCTCGGCGCTGACCGAAGTTTGCATTGAGGTCTGCGATGTCGGCGAGCATCGCGTGGCCGGGGCGCTGATCACCCATCGGGCCGCCGCGCCGACTCCCCTGCGCGCCACCAGCGCCGTCGGTGAGCTAGGTGTGTACGCCGCCCCGCTGCCCTTTCCTGATGACGTCATCGCTGGGGGCGCACCGAAGGTGCCGAGCACCGGGCTTCCTGCCGCAGGGGCAGCCGGGGGCGTCTTGCGGACGGATAGCGCCGGACGCGCCTGCCTACGAGCCGCCGGTCGCGTGCTAATTACCGCTGCCCAGGACGAGCGCAGCGCCAGCCTGGAGCTCGATCTGCCGGCGACCGGGGGGCGGGTGCCGGGCTTTGTCGTGCTGCGGCTCGGCATTCCGCCCGATGCCCTGTGCCGTCTGGCCGGTCCCGCCGAAGCTGCGGAGCCCGGCAGCGAGTCCGTCTCGTCCGGGCCGGGTGGCGAGGTGACGGGTCAGGTCGTCGATGGTCGCGGCTACGCGGTGGCTGGCGTGCGCATCGACGCCCAGGTGGGAACCTCGCGAGCCGTCGCCCTGAGCGATCAGCGCGGTACGTTCCGCTTGAGCGGTCTGCCGCGCGGGCCGCTTGGCCTCAGTGCGCAGAAGCGGGGGTTTGCGCCGCTTTCGCTCAGTCGGCGCGGGGATGAGCCACGGACTGAGGTCACGCTGACCCTGGCTCCCGGCGGCGGGATTGCGGGAACGGTGCGCGATCGGGCCCGCGGCGGGCTGCCTCCCGGAGCGACCTTGAGCCTGCAGACCTCGACGGGAACGCAGCCCCTGCCGCTGTCGCGCGATGGCGGCTTTTCGCTGACTGGGCTGCCGGTCGGGAACGCCGTCCTGCGGGCTCGGGCCCCGGGCTTTGCCCCGCTTAGCCTGCCCATCGACATCCCTGCGGGGCAGGCCCCCGACGAGCTGACGTTGCGCGATCTTCGCCTAGAGCTAGAGCCCGCGGCCACCCTGCGTGGCCAGGTGCGCGGCGAGCTGACCTCACGGGGGGGCGTCGCGGTGACCGCGACAACCGCCGATGGGACGATCTGCGGCCGAGCTCTCACCGACGACCGCGGGGAATTCCGACTGTCCGATCTACCGGCTGGCCCACTGCAGATCCGCGCCAGCGCCGGTCCTCTGTCGGCCTCCAGCCACGTCGAGCTTCGCCCCGGTGGCCAAGAGCAGATCGAGCTAGAGCTGCGCTAACGCGGCACGTGGGTGGGGCGACGTCGAGGCGGCAAGGGGACGCGAGCCTACGGGCAGAAGGTCACGATGTAGCCAACGCCCGCCGCCGCGCTGGCCGCACAGGTGTAGGTGCTGGTTGGATCGTCGTAGGGGAAGCTGTAGGCATCGGGACAGGCGGTCTTAAACGGCTTGGCAAAGGTCTCGGGCAGCGACGGTAGCGCCCACTTGGGGTTGGTCGCGCGGCAGGTGCCGGTATCCGACCAGCCCGGGCAGCCACAGCACTGCGTCGTCGCTCCTGGCGAGTAGCACGAGCCCATGACGCTGTTCGGCCCGCCGGCGGCGCAGGCATACAGATCGTCGTTGGCAGCGCAGGCAAGCGCCGGATCATTGCGATTGGCCCCGCAGGCCGCGTGCGCACTGCGGCAGCCGACCACCCGACCCGCGACGATCTGCTGCAGCGCCTGCGGGCAGCTTTGGTTCAGATCGCTGCGGCAAGTCGGCGCCCCACAGTCGTACTTGCTGTTGGGGTTGCTGCGGGTATAGGTCCCCGCCTGCGCCGCGACGGCAATCGGCAGGTTGTAGCCATCGACCAGGCTGACGTCATAGAAGTCCTTTTTGCCGAAGCCGGCGAACTGAAACTCGACCAGCGAGGCCGGCGTCTTGCCGCTTAAGCCATTGCACTGCAGCCGCCCGCCGCAGTCGCCGGTCTCGCACGAGCCGCGGCCACTGCCATCGAACGTGCAGCCGGTTCGGCCCCAGAATCGCCCGCCCCAGGTGTTGGGCAGTGTGACGACTCGCGCCTCGCCCGGCTCTTGCTTCCAGCCGCCGCCGTCGGGGATGAAGGTGCTAGAGCCATTGTTCAGCGCCGCCACCCAGATCGGCTGACTGCACTGGTTCACCACCACCACCGTGCCCGGCCCGCCCAGCCCCGCCAGATCCACCGGCGTCGTGCCGCCGTCGCGGTCGGTCTGCGAAAGGTCACCGCCCTCGACCGACCCGCCCGTGGTGCTGCCCGAGCAGTGCCAGAACAGCGCCGCGGACAGCAGCGAGAACCCCAAAAAAGCCAAGCTTCGTCGCATCATTTCTCGCCCCCAAAAGACTGCATCCAGCATCGGCATCCCATACGACCGCGCCGTAGACCGACTGTGCCAGATTCTCCCGC
>DAORCZ010000200.1:0-2009 GCA_035345735.1 Pseudomonadota bacterium
CAGCACCACGCCTGGCTGATTCCGCTTCTGGAGACCGGCTGGGTGGCGTACCTGAGCACGACCGATGCGGTCTGCTATCACGATGGCCACCGCGCGCTGGACGAACACGGCGGCGAGCCGATCTACGAAGTGCCGATCTTCGGCGATGACGGGGCGCTGCGCGACGCCGGGACGATCCGCGTCACCGACATGGGCTTCGACGAACAGGTGCTGCTGGATCAGGATCGCTTCCTGACGGCGTGCCTGATGCGGCCGGAGTTCCAGAAGAAGATGACAGGCACGGAGCTGCGCAATCTTCTGGGCGCGCTGTATGCCGCGCAGGAGCAGAAAAACGGCGTCACGCCGGGGCTCTTGGCGACGTGCGAGCGGCTGGCGATTCCGATCCTGGTGGGCGCGCCGGGCGATGGCAGCGTGTTTCTAAACGCGATGAAGCTGTGGGCGATGCGGCAGGCGGGGCTGCTGCCGGCCGAGGGACCGAGCTTCGAACTCGACATCGCGGCCGAGGTCTTTGAGTCCTGCGCCTACCACCACTGGGGCCTGTTCGAGCACCCAGCGCACGCCATCGCGACGCTGATCTTGGGCGGCGGCGTGCCGAAGAACTACAACCTGCAGCCCGAGCCGGCGCTATCGCAGGTGCTGGGTCTGCGGGATGTGCGCGGCTACGCCTTCGATGTGCAGATCACGAGTGCGCCGGTCACCGATGGCTCGCTGTCGTCGTGTCCACCGGCCGAAGCGGTGACCTGGGGCAAGGTCGACAAAGACCTGTATCAAGGCAGCACCGAGAGCATGCAGGGCGATTACTCGCTGGTCATGCCGTTTGTGGTGAAGGCGCTGCTGGACAACCGCGCGCGCTATGCCCGCTGGGCGGAGCGCATGGGAGAAGAGGAGCTTTACGCGAAGCATCCCAAGGCGCGCGGCTATCTGCGGTCACAGGACGGCTATCGGCTGTACGCGCGGCGCGGCGAGCTGACGCAGACACTGCTGGGCGCGGTGCGCGGAAACGCCGAGTGGCTGCAGGCGACGCTGGGGTATCCGCTGGCGGGTGCGTCGGGCGTGGGCGGCGGAGCCCAGTCGTAGGACGACGTTCGTGCGTCTGACGCTGCTTACCGTTGGCAAGCTGCGCGATCGCTGGGTCGCGGAAGGCTGCGCCGAGTACATGGCTCGCCTGCGCGGGCGCTTCACGATCGAGATCATCGAGGTCAAGCGCGACGCCGAGGTGCTGGCGCGCCTGCCGGCGCGGCAGACGCTGTGGGTGCTGGATGAGCGCGGCGAGCAGGCGACCTCGCGCGAGCTAGCAGCGCGGCTAGAGCGGGTGCGGGGGAGTGGCGGCGCCGGGCTGACGCTGTGCATCGGCGGGGCAGATGGTCACAGCGATGCGCTGCGGGCGCGCGCCGATTATCTGTGGTCGCTGTCGCGGCTGACGCTGCCGCATCGACTGGCTCGCGTGGTGGTGCTGGAGCAGATCTATCGCGCGACGTCGATCCTGGCGGGGGCGCCGTATCACCACGACTAGCGCGGGCGGTCTGCGCGCTGGTCACCTACGTCGAACGCCCGACGCTGCAGTCTCGCCGCCGACCCGCCCCGGGTCTCCGTCCATACCGTCCATACCGTTCCCGCAGACCTCCCATGTCTCTTGGGTGACGGGTTGTACGGCGGACTCTCTTTTTCCGTGCGAGGGGTTAGGACTTAGGAGTCCGAAGTGGTGGCAGGTAGAGATCGGAAGGTATCGTGCTCGATTGACACCGCACAAGGCCAGGCCGTACCGTTGAGCGGTTTCCTCCACCGCCTCGCTCCCTCGGGAGATTGGCAGTCCACCGCGACTCCGGAACCTTAGTCAAGGATGCCCCCATGTGGTCCCGACGGGATCTGCTGAAGAATAGCCTCCTTGCACTGCTGCTATCACAGCTTGGCCCGGGTCGAGCCCGCGCCCGCGTGCCCACCAGCCGCAAGCGGCCTCGCTATTACGTGGCCATCGTGCTCGGCGGCGGGATGGATGCGACCTACACCAC
>DAORCZ010000200.1:2109-3366 GCA_035345735.1 Pseudomonadota bacterium
GATCTGTTTGATCTGCTGGACGATGCCACGCCGCAAGAGTTTGGCATGCTGGCCGAAGTGTACCGTGGCCACGCGGGGCGGCTGCGCCGGCACAGCGATACCCGCGCCGGCCGGGCCACGGTGGCTAACATCGACCAGTGCGCCAGTCTGTTTGCCCGGCTGGAAAAGACCCCGCGCTTCAAGGAAGAGAAGTGGTCTGACGATGCGCGCACCCAGGCCAACGCCCGGTGTCTGCAGCGCACGCTGTGGATGCTGGAAAACGACCTGACGGCCTCGGTGTTCTTCATGGCGTCGAGCGCCAATAGCTCTAGCTGGGACACCCATCAGCACAACCTGCGACGGCAGACCGAGCAGGCCAACCACCTCTTCGGGGTCCTGCAGCGCTTTTTGACGGCGCTGTCCGAGCGCAGTAACGCGCACGGCAACCTGCTAAAGAACACGCTGATCCTGGCGGGCAGCGAGCTTGGTCGGTTTCCCAAGCTCAACGATACGCAGGGCAAAGATCACTTTCCTGAGGCTCCTTATTTCCTCATCGGCTCAGGCGTGAATACCGGAAGCAAGGGGGCGATGTACGGCCGCACGGGTCGTCAGATGCAGGCGCTTCCCGTCGACCTACGCACCGGCCAGGCCGCCTCGGGAGCGACCGACTTTCTGACCTTGGATGACCTGGGCGCGACGCTGCTTTATTCCGCCGGGCTAGAGCCGGCCACGCACGACTACACCGGACGCATCCTCGACTTTCTGTGGAGCGCGTGATGCATCGCGGCCAGCATGCACTCTGGATCTCGCTGCTATGCCTGTCGGCGTGCAGTCCGAAAGTCACGACCTATGCCTCGGTTGCCTCGGTGCATGTGCCGGCTCCTGAGCGGCCCCCTGCGGCCACAGTTCCTGTCTTGAAGGTCTCGGGCCCGCAGCTTGCGGCGCTGCGCATGATGGCGCTCGGCGATGCTGCCGACCCGCAGGCAGCAGAGGACTGGGGGCGCAAGATCGAAAGCGGTGCGGCCACCGTATCTGACTACGTCGATCATCTGCTGTCCCAGCCGCAGTTCGCATCGTCTATCGCCCCGGCGGTCATCTTGCGCTCGATGCTTGTCGAAAGTGAGGAGCTGGATGCCACCGGATCCGTTCTGCAGACCAGCGAGGTAGGTGGGCGGCCTCTGTACTTCCTTCGGAAGGTGTGTCGGGCGAACGAAGCGATTCCTGTAAAGCCGTGGTGGAGCCCCAGCGAAACGGTCTGGGTCTGCCCAGATTCCTATC
>DAORCZ010000200.1:3466-10577 GCA_035345735.1 Pseudomonadota bacterium
GTCGCTGGCCAGCCGCTGCCCGACCTGCAGGGGTGGAGCTGGCCAGCCGCCGGCAAGTGGAGTGGCCGCGCCGAGCTCAAGCCGGGCCAGCACGCCGGCATCCTCACCACGCCGCACATGAGCTACTACATGGATGAGGATCCGCGTCCGCGCATGAAGACGTACTTCAACATCATGTGGTGCAAGGAACCGGAGAGCCTCAACGTCGATGCGCAGGACATCTTCAAGCTCGGCGCACGCAACCTCCGCGCAGGTGAAGGGTGGCAACAGCTCGCCCGGATGCCGATCTGCACCAACTGCCATGCGCGCATGGATCACGCGATGATGTTCTTTTCCGGATACCCCAACATCCAGATCTCCACGGCGTTTGTACCGTCGCTGCAGCGGTCTGGAGAAGGTTTCTTATACGGCAACAACATCAAGGATCTGCGCGGGCAGACAGAGCTGAACCCGCGGGCTTTCGCGCAGCTTGCGGTGGCCCAGCCCGAGTTTGAGGGGTGCATGGTCCGCGACATCATCGAGCATGTCTTTAACGACGAAGCCACCGATGCGGACTACCAAGCCTTGCGCGCTGAGTTCCGCCAGGGATCGAGCTTCAAGCGCATGATGCGGACCGCCCTGCTGCGCCTCGTTGCCCGCGGCAGCGCATCCAAGGAAGTCGCTGAGCCCGCCGCCCCCGAGTCGCCGCCGATCCCCGCTGCCGCCGCATCTGCCGATGACATCGTGATGCCCGCGCCGCTGCAGGTGATGCTCGACAGCCGCTGCTCCGACTGTCACTCCAGCGGCACGCGGCAGTTCGAGATCGCCGATCATCTCCCCCGGCAGATGGCCCAGCGCGTGCTCAGCCAGGTCGCCTTCGGCGGCATGCCCAAAGGCAGACCGCTGCCGCGAGCCGAGCGGGAAGGGATGGTGCGCACGCTGATCCAGGTCCTGTGGACGGACGCGCCGTCACGTGAGCAAGCACTGCACTACTACAACGTCCGGCCGCACAGCGTGCAGCGCCTGATCAGCGTCCTGCGCGTCATCGCCACCAATGCCCAAGCCAGCGGATATCAAACCTCGCTCAGCTCCTCTGTGCTGAGCGAGTCACTGATCCGCCAGGATGTAGCTCGCTACACGCCGGGCCTGGCCGCCACCGTCGCCCTGGAAGCGCTGCGGGCATGCCGGCACACCCATACCAAGGACCCGGTCGCGCTGCGCCGCTGTGTGGAGGAGGCGACCCGTCCGGAAGCGATGCTCAAGCATCGCTGATGGCGGCTGCCCGAGCTCATTCCAGCAGGCCAACGAGTATCCAGCGCTGTCGGATCTGCGTAACAGGCGGGCAGATTAGGACGTCGAACGGATCAAGCAGATGCAAGCTGTGCCTCCATGCCGTGTCGCCGCGCGAGGCTGCGATCGAGGTTGAGGTTGATGTAGAAGCCGGCGTAGGGGCAGGCCATGCGCGAAGGGGGCGACTCTTCCGAATCTCTGCCTGCGGCGGGGCAGAGGCGCGCGGACGGAAGTCGCCGCGAGGGTGCGAAGCGATGGTCAGTAAGGCGGCAAATTTATTATGATGTGGGCGATTCTCCGTCGATGACCCTGAGCCAACAACTGCCAACCCGACCCATCCAGCCGAGGACGGCGTAAGCGTGCTCTGGCTGCTCCCCGCGCTGACCGCGCTGTTTCATCTGGGCGGGCTGCTGTGTCTTTCCAGCGTGGATCCGGGGCGCGAGGCCGGCTGGGGTCTATCGGCGCAGCTTGTGGCGTGGCTTCTCGCCGGGCTGTGCTGGCTTGCGACCCTCGCACTTTTGCATCGCATGCAAAAGTCGCCGCGGCTGGCCTACATCGTGGTGTTGGGCCTGCTGATGCGGCTGCCGGCGCTGTGCTTGCCGACGGTGCACTCGGGAGACATCTATCGCTATCTGTGGGATGGGCAGGTGGCGGCAGCGGGGCTCAACCCCTATGCCGGGCCTCCCGATGCGGCGCCCTACGCGGGGGTAAGGGCCGCTCACCCCGAGCTCTTTGAGCGCATCAATCACCGCGAGCTACCGACGATCTATCCACCCGCCGCACAGAACCTGTTCCGGCTCGCCAAGACTCCGCAGGCGTGGAAACTCTTATGCGCCGGGGCGGAGCTTGTGCTGTGGCTGCTGCTGTGGCTTTCGTGCAGCGACCGACGCTGGCTGACGATCTGGATCCTGGCGCCGCTGCCGGCCATCGAGCTGTGGCTAAATGGCCACCTCGACGGCTTTGGCGTGCTGCTGCTCTTGGCGGGTCTGGTGGTGCTTCGTCGCGCGTCGGGCGGGGCGGCGCTTTCGGGAGCGTTTTCGACAGCGCTTTCGGGGGCGCTGTTCGCACTGTCCATCCTCGTCAAGCCGCTGGCGCTGGCGGTCGTGCCGGGGGTGGCGCAGACCCTGCACGGGGCCGAGCGGCGACGGTCTCGCGTCGGCCTGCTCGTGGCCGGGGCGCTGCTGGCCGCCGCGCTGGCTTGGTTGCCCTATCGCGCCGCGGGCCTTTCGGTCACGCCCAGCCTGGGCGAATACGGTCGTCGCTGGCGAGTCAACGAAGGGGCCTACGCGATCTTGCAAGGCGCGGCCGAGTCGGTGGTCGCTATCGCCTACCAGCCGCCCTATTACCAGCCGTGGCGGCTGCCCCGGCTAGCGCGGCTGATCAACGGCCGCGGTCGCGATACCGTCTGGCCCGACGAGCTGGCTGGCTTTCTGGCGCGGGCGGGGGCCGCTGCGGCCTTGCTGGGTCTTTTGGCCATCGGCCTGCGGCGACGGCTGCCGCCCGAGCAACAGGGCCTGCTCTTGCTCAGCGGCTATGCGCTCCTGACCCCGGCGCTGCATCCTTGGTACTTGCTGTGGCCGCTCGTGCTCACGCCGCTGTGGTTACCGGCCGCTCTGCCAGTCCTGATTTTGGCGGCGCTCGCTCCGCTGGCCTATCTGCCCCTGCCCGTCGAGTGGGCGGGCGGTGGACATCACGAGTCGACCTGGGTGCGACTCTGCGAGCACGGCCCGGCTTGGGCCGCAGTGGCCTGGTTGCTCTACCGCCACCGGGCGGGCCGTTTGCCATAGCAGGTGTTTACATATTCAGCTGCGAATGCCCGCGACCTTTCCTGGCTGCGCGCTGCGGGTCCTCCTTTTGCGGTGAAAGCTTTCGCCCCAGTCGGTCTCACAAGGAGCGTCGCTGTCGCGTCTTGACAGCGATCTTGCTTAGCCTAGGAGGCACTGCACCACCCGACGGCGGCACGGCGGGCAACGATCTCGCCGCTGGAGGGGGTGGCGGCGTCGATGCTGCTGCAGGCGGTGGCGGTGGCGGTGGCGATGGTGGCGTGCCGACCGGCTGCGGCTGTCGCGTGGCCGATTCAACGCGATCGGGCAGCGGTACGGCCGTCGCAATCCTGCTGGTTTCGGGCCTGGCTCTACGCCGCCGTCGCCGCCGCGCTGAGGCGCACTGAACCACGCGGTTGGGAAGGGGCGTACCTCTCGCTCGCCGAGGGTCTGTCCTGATGAGCGACTGACGCTCGTCTTGTTCCGGACAAAGAAGCCGACGTGCCCGCCGCTCTCAGCTCCAGCCCAAACGTGCGGGATGTGAGAGCTTGCGTCTCGCCAAAAGACGCGACGAGCGTGCTTAGGCTACGGCGTGGGCGCTGGCTCCGCAGCCGCGAGGGCATCGGCGGTCCGCCCGATTTGCTCCAGGATCTCTGCCTCTTCCTGCGGTGAGATATCGTGCTCGACTGCGGCGTACTCGCGCAGCGCTGCGTGGTAGCCGGCACGTCGCAGCTCTGCGATCGAGGCGCGCGCGCTGACGGTCGGCACCGCCAGATCGGCTGCGCCGTGGAAGGCCACGATCGGTGGCAGCGTGGCCGGGCGCGGCAGCGAACTCAGCGCCGAAGATGGATAGATCGATGGCGGAAGCAGGCCGCTTATGGGAAAGGCCGCGGCCACCGCATCGGGGTGAAGGACTGCCAGAGCGAAAGCCATGATGCCGCCTTGCGAGAAGCCGGTCACCAGAGGTTTTCCGACGGTGGGACGGGCGACGACCAGGGCGGCGAGGGCGGCGACGATCCGATCAACTTCCCGCCGCACAATGGGCGCGGCGACATCCCCGCGGACGGAGTCGTACCAGATGTACAGACCGCCGCTCGGGTGGCCGTACGGCAGGATCAGGCGGGCCCGGCGACGGTAGTGAGAAAACAGCTGCCCGAGCTCTGCTGGGTCCCCCCCCATGGGATGTAGCGCGACGATCATCGGCACCGGCTGCTCTGGTCGCGCCCCGCCTGTCATCTGCTCGATGTAGCGCAGGCCCGCGATCTGGCCCTGCCTGGGGCTCGGCGGTTCGTCGGACGTCCCCGGCGTGCCCGCTCTCGAAGGAGACACCAGCGACGGCGGAGCCGCATCCGGCGCGCCCCTTGGCGACGCCCGCTTGCTGCTGCACCCCATCCCCGCGGCGGGGATCGCGGCGATGCAAAGGAGCATGCGCAGCGGGAAAGGAACCGCGTGCGCGAGTCGCATCGGACACTCACCCGCCCTTGCCCGGTTCGGGCAGCAGCAAAAGCTCGGCGTTGATGGTGATCTGAATGGTGTCCCCGACGACGATCCCAGGCCCCTCGCCCGGGAATTCCCACCGCAGCCCGAAGTCCTTCCGATTGACGGACGTCGTCGCTTCGATGCCACGACGGATGCCCCCAGCATGGTTGAACGGCGGCGATGCCGTCACGGCCAAGGTCACCGACTTGGTCACGCCATGCATCGTCAAGTTGCCCATCACCGCATACGACGTGGCGCTTGAACGACTTACCGCCGTCGACACAAACGTGATCGCGGGGTACTTGGCGACATCGAAGAAGTCCGGACTCTTCAGGTGCGCGTCGCGCTCCTCGACGCCGGTCGTGATCGTGCGGACATCCACGGTCGCCGTGATCTTGGAATTGGCGGGATGGGCATCGTCAAGGAGGATCGAGCCCGAGGGCTTCGACAACATCCCGCGCACCTTGCTGAGCACATGCCGACAGACGAACTCAGCCGAGGAATTTTCAGGATCAAGCTCCCACCTGGAAAGCGGAGGCACGGCCGGAACCGGAAGGGAGACCGGACTCGACACGGGGGCCGGCACAGGCGCGGAGGGGCTGTCCTGTTCCGGGGCGGCGACTCGGGCCGGTGCGGAGTCTCGCGAGCTACAGCCACCAGCGCCCGCGAACAAGGTGAATCCGACGAGTACAACCCAGGTTCTGCACAGCATTCATGAATCCTTCGAAAAAGGGTTCCCATGCCGGAGGTCACGGCCAGACCTTCCGGCAGCTCCGACGGGTGAGGATGCCCATGTGTCGACCAGCGGCGTGCGGCCCTGCTGCTTCAGCCGAGGGGCGGTCATGCCTGGGCGTCTCCCGCGGGTCTGCGGGCACGCAGCCCGGCGATCAGCAGATCGATGACGCGGGCGGCGCGCGTCTCGATGATCCGCCGCTTGCCCAGCTCGCGCAGGCTGAGGCTGTAGGGGAGCAGGGCGTTGGTCGCGGTCACCATCGCCTCCGCAGTGGCGCGCGTCCCCCGGTATGACAGCTCCCCGCCATGCAGTCCTTGGAGCAAAAGCCCCTCCAGGATGCGTGCCTCGCGCTGGAAGTGGCCCTGGCGGCGCTCGAGCAGGGTCGGACGCAGCGCAGCCAGTAGCTCATCCAGGCTGGGCGTGTGCGTCTGTGCGCCATCGAAGCGCGCCAGTACCCGCACCAGCAGGCAGCGACGCAGTCGCCCGATCACGTGGCCCGGCCCGTCGGCGATGGCCCGCATCTTGGCATGCAGCCGCTCGGCGATGCGATCGATTGCCGATAGCACCAGCTCTTCCTTGCTGGGAAAGAACAGGTACACCGTGCCCTTGCCGATGCCCGCTTCGCCCGCCACATCGGCGATCGACATCTTGCCGTAGCCGTAGCGTCCAAGCAGCCGGTCGACGGCATCTAGCACATCATCTCGGGTCGATTCTTCAAGTCGGGGGCGCGCCATTGGGATGTCCGTGACCTGTGACCAGTTTCGATTTCTGGTCAAATACTAGGCCGCGGATATTCCTAGGTCAAGCCGGGCCCCCCCCCCCGCATGGGCCGCGCTTTCGCCGGTGGCTCTGTGCGGCGGCCTCTTCTCGGCCGGCTGTCGGTCTGAACGCAAACGCACTCTCACCGGCGCTCAGACCCCCCGTATATCTGCCAGAGCATGGCTAGGCGGGCGTCGTGGGGTTGCGCCCCGCGGGCCTTGTCGCGATATGCCGTCGCTCGAAACAGCGTTCGGGCCTGAAACGCAGTAGGCGCCCTTTTCAGCTGGGCGACGGTCGAGTCGAGGGAGTCTCCTCGTTCCCTTTTTTGTCGAAGCGACGTAGCTTCGGGGGGCAAGGAGGCGATGACGCACGTGGCCCGCTCGCGCTGGACAGTCCTTTTCGTGTTCACTCTGGTCGCAGGTCTGACCCAGGCCCTGTGGCTGAACTTTGTGCCCATCCTGTCGCAGATCCAGGGGCGCTATCACGTCGATGAGCTGACCGCGAGCTCGCTGATCTTGGTCTTCCCGGCGCTGTACGTCGTGCTGTCGCTGCACGCTGGGGCGCTGATCGATCGACGAGGCTATCGCTACAGCGTCTCTGTGGGCGCGCTGCTCATGACTGTGTTCGCTGCGCTGCGCATCTACACCGGTAGCTTCTACGCGCTGCTTATCGGCCAGATCGGCATCGCGGTGGCGCAGCCCTACATCGTAAATGGCATCAGCAAGCTGGTCGCCGACTGGTTCCCGCCCGATCAGAATGCCGCCGCCAATGGCCTGGGCACCGTCGGTCTGTTCTTGGGCATGGCCGCCGGTCTGGGCCTGACGCCGGAGCTTGTCGAGCGCTTCTCGCTGAGCACAACGATGGCGCTGTTTTTCGGCCTGTCGCTCCTGGGCACCGGCTTATTCCTGCTCTTGGGACACGAAAAGCAGGCCAGTCATCGCGCCGATGCCACGCTATGGAGCGAGAGCAAGGCGCTGTTTTCCGACCGCAACCTGCTGCGCTTGTTCTTCATCGCGGCGCTGGCGCTGGGATACTTCAATGGCCTGACGACCTGGCTAGAGCTGATCCTGGCGCCGCGCGGCATCAACTCGATGCAGGCCGGGCTGGC